>JAEZFJ010000010.1 GCA_023437755.1 Pseudomonadota bacterium | reverse complement strand
GCACTGGACCGATCTCGGCACCGTAATCACCGGGACGGACACCCCGACGCCGGGGCAGACTACCGGCGAAGGCGACTGCACCATGGTCGATGGCCATGACGGGTTTCTTTACGCCTATTGCCTCCGTGCCTCGGACTGGCAGACCGTGGTCGCCCGCACGCCGCTCGGTGACCTGACCGGCTGGCGCAAATATCATGAGGGGAGCTGGCACCAGCCGGCGCAGGGTGGCCAAGCCACCGATATCGGCTTCATCGGCCCGACTGCAGGCTATCTCGACGACTTCGGTGTTGTGGCCGCCGTCACCAGCGACGAGTGGTTCGAGGGCGTGCGGCTGTCGCTGTCCCAAGACAAGGTGAACTTCGCCGATCTCAAGGATCCACTGTTGCCGCTCGATCCCTCCTCATGGGAGCGACCCGTGGACACCGCGCTGGTCGCCTACACCACCATCGTGGACCCTGACACCGGCAGCAATACGGTCAGCGGGCCGTTTCTGCTGAGCTACCTCCATGTGCCAGGCGGCAAAGGGTTCGAGAGCCGATACCTGGTGCATCATGAGGTGAAACTGGCCCTCGGGGAGGCGCCTGCCGCAGTTCAGGTTGGGCTCGCCCTCAGTCGCTGGGTGGATTCCGAACAGGAAAGCTACATCAGCTCCACAGGTCCTCTCACCGGGGAGAGGCAGGCCTACCGTCACGATTCGGTTGTTGCCTACCTGCTGACGCGGGCACCCGATGGCGTGCCGAGTGTCAAGCTGGTCGAATGCGCCCGCGAGCAATCCGGACATCTCGAGCAGATGCTGGCGGAAGATGGCAACTGCGCTGCGGGCTACGTTCGGGAGCGGACCGCCGGCTGGCTGTTTTCGGAACCGCAACCGGGCACCGTCCCCGTCTATCACTGCCGGGCGGAGCCTATGGCCGGACATTTCGTATCCAGCCACCGGGACTGCGAGGGTCTCGGAGAAATGGAAGCCACACTCGGCTTCGGGTTGGCATCATGAGCACCGACGTCCACGCCAGTCGCCCGAACATCGGCGTCAGCCTGCCGGGGCTCCGCTTTGCCGTCTTCAGCACTCGAAACTTTGTGTTCCTTGTCGCTGTGCTGGCGATGAACTTCACGCTGATGCGGCCCTCGCCGGTGGACCTGCTTTTTATCGGCTCCTTCATCATCACCCTCCTTCACCTGACGCTGTTTCCGCAGCAGGAAGTGACGCGGCGGACCCTGACCTTCTCGCTGATCCTGGGCGCCTGGGCGGTCTCCTACATGCTGGCGTCGCTGCCGCATCTGTCCGAGGATTTCGTCACCTTCGAACTCCTGGCCAAGACCTTTGCCATCTCGATTGGCTTTATCGGGGCCTTCGTGTCGATGAGCTGGGAACGGCGGCATTTCGAAACCTTCATGAAGGTCTACATCGCCTCCTGCGTGATCGCCTCGATGCTCGGCGCCGTCGGCTTCGTCCTTCAGCACCCGCAACTGACCTGGGACGGTCGCGCCAGGGGCCTCATCGACGACCCCAACATGTACGGGACATTCCTGATCCCGGCTGCAGTGTTCTGCGCCTACATGCTGGCCCGTCCGCGGAGCAGAAAGCTGCTGCTGCTCGGTGCCATGGCACTGATCCTGCTGGGCATCCTGCTGTCATTCTCGCGCATCGCCATCGTGGCGGCGGCCTTCTGCCTGTTCGGCTACATCTTCTATCAGAACCGCAAGCATCCCCGCCGGCTGGTGCTGATCGGCAGCGGTGTGCTGGTGATCGGCATCGCGCTGTTCGGCATCGCCAGCCTGATCTCGGCGGAGTTCACTGAAATCCTTCTCGACCGCCTGACCTTCGCCAAGGCCTATGACCTCGGTGAGCAGGGCCGCTACAACCGCTACCTGCTGGTGCTGCCGATGATCGCGCAGAACCCCATCGGGGTGGGCGTGCTCCAGCTCGAGAAGATCTTTCCCGAACCGATCCACAACATCTGGCTGAGCTCGTTCGTGAATTATGGCTGGGGCGGCGGCGTCGCCTGGGTGACGCTGGTGATCACCAGCTTCGTGGTGTCGCTGCGCAACCACCGGCGCACCGGCAGCGAGATCCCCATCGTGCTGCTGTTTTCCCTGATCGGCGTGGTGCTCGGCGCTTCGTTGCACGAAGGCGAACACTGGCGCCACATGTGGCTGTGCTTCGGCCTCGTCTGGGGGTTCAGCGTAGCCAATTTCCGGCTGCCGGCGGCGCCAGCGCCGAGCCGCCGAGCACCGGCCGGGCCGCCTCGCGCCACGCCGGCGCGGATGCCGCAACGGAAAGCCGCCTACCCCTCCGGCCAGAGTGCTCCGCCGAGATAACGCTCGGCCAGTTCCGCCGTGCCGGCGGCAAAGCCATCCATGTGCTGTTGCGCCAGTGCCGTATCGGCATGCGAGCCGATCCAGGCCAGGAGCGCCATCCGGCGCAGCATCACCATGGCATCGAGGGATTTGAGGTCGGCATCGTCGAGCTTGCGGATGCGCGCATATCCCTCCAGCCACGCCGCCTTGAGCGCCGGAATGGCCGGTTGAGTTTCATGGAAGGAAATGGCGGCAGCGAAGTCGTAGGTGAACCAGCAGAAGCCACAATCATCGAAATCAATCAGCGTCACGCGCTCGCCTTCAACCAGAAGGTTGCCGAGCCGCATATCGGCATGGATGAGGCCGAAGCGCTCGGGAGCCTTGCCGTATTCGGCAAGGCGGAGCCACAACGCCGAATCGAGCCGGTCGAGCACCGAACGCACGCCGCGATCAACCCCAGGTG
>JAEZFJ010000006.1 GCA_023437755.1 Pseudomonadota bacterium | reverse complement strand
GCGCTGGATATTCCGCTGCTGATCATCGCCGGCGACGCCGATGTTTCGACGCTGGTGCATTCGGTGGCGATGTTCCGCCTGCTGGGCGGCGGGGTCATGGGCGACATGGGCGTGCCACTACCCGCCTCACGCCTGGCCGTGCTGCCGGCCACGTCGCACACCGCCGTCATCAATCAGGTGGACCTGCTGCACGGCTTCATCGTGCCGTTCCTTGAGGACGAGACGCCCAAGGGCATGTTCGAGCAATAGGGTCTTGACGACCCGCGCCCGGCGCGGTGCATCTTCGCAGCATGAGCACCGCAGCCGAGACGCACCGCGCCATCACCACCGTGTTCAAGGTCGAGCAGGCCCGGCTGATCGCCGGGCTGACGCGCATGGTCCGCGACATTTCCCTTGCCGAAGAACTGGCGCAGGAGGCGCTGGTCATCGCCCTCAAAACCTGGCCGGAGACCGGTGTTCCCCTAAATCCGGGCGCCTGGCTCACCCAAGCGGCCAGGCGGAAGGCGATCGACTATTTCCGCCACCGCAAGATGGCCGCCACCAAGCTCGAGGAGGTCGGGCGCATCATCGAGGACGACGCACTGGACACGGAGGCGGAAATCCACGAGGCGCTCGATGACGATGTCGGTGACGATCTCCTGCGGTTGATCTTCACCTCCTGCCACCCGGTGCTGCCGCCAGAATCGCGTGTGGCGCTGACGCTGCGGCTGCTGGGTGGGCTGACGACGGAGGAGATCGCCCGCGCGTTCCTTGCCAACGACACCACCATCGGCCAGCGCATCGTGCGCGCCAAGAAGACCATTGCCGATGCCGGCGTGCCATTCGAGGTGCCGCGCGGGCCAGAGCGCAAGGAGCGTCTCGCTTCGGTGCTGGGTGTCATCTACCTGATCTTCAACGAAGGCTACTCGGCCACCGCAGGCGAGGACCTGATCCGCCCGCAGCTCTTTCAGGAGGCAATGCGGCTAGGGCGGGTGCTCGCCGGGCTGATGCCGGACGAGTCCGAGGTGCACGCCCTGGTGGCGCTGATGGAAATCCAGGCCTCGCGCACCGCTGCCCGCACCGACGGCCGGGGAGAGCCAGTGCTGCTGCTGGATCAGGACCGGACGCGCTGGGACCAGTTGCTCATCCGCCGCGGCCTTGCAGAGCTGGAGCGGGCGGAGGCTCTTGGCGGCGCCGACCAGCCGTATGCGCTGCAGGCGGCACTTGCTGCTTGCCACGCCCGTGCGCGCCGCGCCGAAGACACGGACTGGGGCCGGATCGCGAGCCTCTATGGCCGGCTGGCCGAGGTGATGCCGTCACCGGTGGTGGAGCTGAACCGCGCTGTGGCCGTGTCAATGGCGGAAGGGCCAGCGGCGGCACTGGCGATTGTGGACGCTATCCGAGAGGAGCCGGCGCTGAAGAATTACCATCTGCTCTACGGTGTGCGCGCCGACATGCTCGGCAAGCTCGGCCGCCACCAAGAGGCAGAGGCGGAATTCCGCAGGGCCGCGGAGCTGACGCGCAACGAGCGCGAACGGGCGCATCTGCTCACCCGGGCAGACGAGATGCGGGCCTAGGCGGCTTGCAGCTCGAACTTGGATTCCAGGATCTGCCGGTCGAACGGCTTCATCATGTAGTCGCTGGCGCCGGCCTTGAGCGCCATGGCGATGGCGCCGATGTCGTTCTCGATGGTGCAGTAGACCACATGCGGCTTTTCGCCCCCGACAAAGGCGCGGAGCAGCTTGAGAAATTCGAGGCCGGCCATGATCGGCATGCTGGCATCGAGCAGGATGGCGTCCGGCATTTCCTGCCGGCACTTGTCGAAGGCCTCCTGCCCGTCCTCGGCCTCCTCCACGATGTAGTCGAGGTCCTCGAGAATGCGGCGCGCAACTTTGCGCACCACGCTCGAATCGTCGACGATCAGGCAGGACTTCATCTCGGGGACGGGCTCCGCAGAGGCTAACGCTCGTCCCAAAGATGACAGCAACCTGCTACGGAATGGTTAGCAGGGTGCTGACGTTTCGGCGTTACTCGGCAGCCTCAACTTCTGCCGCAGCCGGCTTCGGCGTGGCGCGGAAGAAGAACTGGTCGTTCTCGAGCCCGATCTCAATATCCATGTCGGTCATCCTGGCCAGCAGGCCGGTATAGAACGGCTGGATGCCCCGGGCGTCGACCGCGCCCTCCTCGGGGATGCCGGAGAGCAGGCCCGCGGCGCCGGAAGGCACCAGGGTCTTCTGGCGCTTCTCTGGATCGGAGCGAGAGGTGAACTCGAATTTCTCCTGACCAGCGTCGCCGCTGATGCTGGCGGTGACCACGCCGCCGCGCGGCACGGAGCCGGCCGCAATCAGCAGCATGTTCATGAACAGCTTGGCCTTGTGCTTGGGCAGCAGGATCAGCGGCGCATTCCATTCGAGCTCGGCCTTTTCGATCTCGAACAGGAGGCGCGCCACGCGCTCGCACTCGCGGGTGTCGATATCTGTGCCGGTGGTGGAGGACGCGCCATAAGCGAGGCGGGCGAACTCGAGCTTGGCGCGGCTCTGCTTGGCGGCGCTGGCGATCAGGTCACGTGCGCCTTCGGCCATTTCGGACTGCGACGGGTCGGTCAGCACTTCCAGCCCGTTGCCGATGGCACCGATGGGATTGATGAGATCGTGGCAGACGCGGCTGCACAGCATGGCGGCGAGGTCGGTAGCCTTGAGCTCGATGATGTCGGCCATCGGCAGCATCTCCAGAATCAGTTCGATCAGACGTTAGAAACACGCTTACCCGATTTGGACAGCAAATTCCTGCCTGGGACTCAGTTGATCGACAGGTTGCGCGACAGTTCGGGCCAAAGTGTCTCGGCGCGCGCCGCAGCGGCATCCGGAGCCAGCAGGAAGGCCTCGCGATTCGCCGCCGAGAAGAACAAGTACAGCCGCTGCTTGAAAACGGTGAAGAAGCGCGGGTCGCTGTCAGCGACGAACCCTCGGGCGATTCCCATTCCGTCATGGCCGCCGAATTGGGGAGCGTAGACCTCCGGTGCGCTCGCGAAAACATCCCGGTTGGCGGCAGAAGAAAAATGCCACGGCACGTTCTGCCAGATGAACGAGAACTCGGCCCGTCCGGGTATCTGCGCATTCTCAGTGAAGTAGGCAACCGGATCGGCGCCGCCGAGGGCAATTCCGGTCAGCGGATCGGTGACGACGAGCGTCACCACCGACTGCGCGCGGGCTGGCGCAATTGCGGCAGAAACCGCGCCGACAAGCGGCAAAAGCAGGGCGATCATGGTTAAGATTTGTTTAGACGTTTGCGTCATCATCGCCTCGAATGATCGGCACCGCGCCATTCTGGCTCACAGACCCTTAGGCTTTGTAACCGACGGACGATCACCGGGAGATCCACATGCTCAACCGCTTCGCCCTTGTTCTCGCCCTTCTGCTCGGTCTGGCAGCGCCGGCCGCGGCCCAAGGCTCGCTCAGCGACAGCTATTCTGGCGAAGAACTGGTCGAAAGCGGCCGTGAGTTCTTCGGTTCAGCGGCTCAAGGCCTTGCTTCGGTGGTGGAACGGGCGGTGTCCCAGTTCGGCCTGCCCAACGGCTATATCCTCGGCGAAGATGCAGGCGGCGCCCTGTTTGCCGGCGCGCGTTATGGCGAAGGCACCCTGTTCACCCGCAATGCCGGCCAGTATTCGGTCTACTGGCAGGGACCATCCGTCGGCTTCGACATCGGCGGGGACGGCTCCAAAACAATGATCCTGGTCTACAACCTCAACCAGATTCAGGACGTGCTCGGGCGCTTCGCCGGCGTCGACGGCTCGGCCTATGTGCTAGGCGGGTTCGGCATGACGGTGATCAAGCGCGCCAACGTGGTCATGGTGCCGATCCGCTCCGGTGTCGGCGCACGGCTCGGCCTCAATGTCGGCTACCTGAAGTTCACCAGCGAGCCCACTTGGAACCCCTTCTGAAGCCTGCGCGTCTAGCCCACGACCGGCGCAAACGCTGGCGCCGGGCGCTGCAGTCTGGCAGATAGGGTCCAAGGCGCGGCGAAGCGCCGTCCGGAGATCGGCGGATGCTCATCGAGAACATCATGTATTTCGCGCTCGGCTTCTTCGCCGCCGGGCTTGTGGCGCTGGTGCTGCTGCCGGCAGTGTGGAAGCGCGCCGTGCGGCTGACCCGCCGCCGGATCGAAGCCGCCACCCC
>JAEZFJ010000438.1 GCA_023437755.1 Pseudomonadota bacterium | reverse complement strand
AGCGTGTACCAGGCGACGGGTAATCTGTCGGGTGGCAACCAGCAGAAGGTCGTGCTGTCGAAGTGGCTGTTCGCCAATCCGGAAGTGCTGATCCTCGACGAGCCCACGCGCGGCATCGATGTCGGCGCCAAATACGAAATCTACACCATCATCAACCAACTGGCTGCGCAGGGTAAGGCGGTCCTGGTCATCTCCTCGGAGATGCCGGAACTGCTCGGGATCACCGACCGCCTCTACGTGATGAACGAGGGCCGGATCGTCGGGGAAATGCCGACGGCCGCAGCCAGCCAGGAGAAGATCATGCGCGCGATCGTGCGCGCTGAAGGGAAGGCATCATGACCACTGACACCGCCCAGCCGGGCATTACGTCGACCGGCGAACCGGTCAAGGTTCAGGAGCTCAGCGTCTGGAGCGCGCTGCAGGCCAACATGCGCGACTATGGCCTGTTGCTGGCACTGATCCTGATCATGCTGTTTTTCCAGTATTTCACCAGTGGCGTGCTCTTCAAGCCGGTGAACCTCACCAACATCATCCTGCAGAACAGCTACATCATCGTCATGGCGCTGGGCATGCTGCTGGTGATCGTGGCTGGCCATATCGACCTATCGGTCGGGTCGGTGTCGGGCTTTATCGGCGCGCTTGCCGCCATGCTGATGGTCGGCTGGCGCTTTCCTCCGGAACTCGCCTTTCTCGCCAACCCGCTCGTTGCCGGCGCCATATGCCTCGTCGTGGGCGCCATCATCGGAGCCGCGCAGGGCTACCTCATCGCCTACCACAAGATCCCGTCGTTTATCGTGACGCTGGCGGGCATGCTGATCTTCAAGGGCCTGTCGCTGGCGATCCTGGCCGGCAAGTCCGTGGGGCCGTTCCCGGCCGAGTTCCAGCTCCTGTCTGCCGGCTTCATCCCCGACGTGATCGGGCCGACCACGCTGGTTCCAGCCAGCGAAGGCGTGCAGCCGCTGGTGCTGCACACCACCACCATGGTCATCGCCATCGTCGCCGTGGTCGCCATGGTGTTCTTCGCCATCCGCGGCCGCAACCGCCGCAAGGCTCGAGGCTACGAGACCGAGCCGTTCAGCCTGTTTGTGGTCAAGAACGTCGTCATTGCCGCCCTGGTGCTGTTCTTTGCCTATATGCTCGCTTCCTATCGGGGCCTGCCCAATGTGCTGGTGGTGATGGGCCTGCTCATCGCGCTGTTCGTGTTCCTCACCAAGCGCATGACCTTCGGCCGTCGCATCTATGCGCTCGGCGGCAATCTCAAGGCCGCAGCCCTGTCCGGCATCAAGACCGAGCGGCTGACCTTCTATGTGTTCGCCATCATGGGTGCCCTCGCTGCCCTCGCCGGCATGATCTATGCGGCCCGCCTCAACTCCGCGACGCCCAAGGCAGGGCAGGGGCTGGAGCTGGACGTGATCGCGGCCGTGTTCATCGGCGGCGCCTCCGCGCTCGGTGGCGTGGGTCAGGTCGCGGGTGCCGTGATCGGCGCCTTCATCATGGGCGTGATGAACAACGGCATGTCGATCATGGGCGTCAACATCGACTGGCAGCAGATGATCAAGGGGGTGGTGCTGCTCGCCGCGGTGTTCTTCGACCTCTACAACAAGAACCGCGCCGCCTGACAGGACGCGTTCATCAACAAGGCCGCCGGAGCGATCCGGCGGCCTTGTTGGTTCATTCACGGTCGAGCGTCAGCTCATTTGCTGCTCAGAAGCCGTTCATCTTGGTTCAGGTTTCCACCTCGGCATCCGGCCGCGCCCCCCATTCCGTCCACGACCCGTCATAGACCGCGACCTCTTTCGCGCCGGCGATTTCCAAAGCGAGTCCGAGGGTTGAGGCCGTAATCCCCGACCCGCAGGACGTAATCACCGGCTTGTCGAGGGCAACACCGCGTTCCTCGAACAGGCGGCGCAGATCCTCGGCCGGATGCATCACGCCGGCGTTGCTGAGCAGCCCCACCGGCACGTTGAGGCTGTGGGGAATATGCCCGCTGCGAAGACCGGCACGCGGCTCCGGCACTTCGGCATGAAAGCGTTGTGCAGGACGGGCGTCGACGATCTGGCTCGCTCGATCCCGGCTGCGGTCGCGCACCATTTCGAAATCGGCGACCCGTTCGGCATCCAGTCGGACCTCGAAATCGCGCCGTTCACGGGAAACCTGCCCCGGCTCCGTCGGGCGCTTCTCCGCCCGCCATTTGGGCCCGCCGCCCTCGAGAATGCGCACGTCCGCTGCGCCCATGACCTTGAAAGTCCACCAGACGCGGGGCGCCGAGAAAAGCCCGATCTCGTCGTATACGATGATGGTCATGTCCTCGCTGATGCCGAGGGCGCCCACCATTCTTGCGAAATCTGCGGGTGCCGGCAGCATATGTGGCAGGTCGGTGGTGCGGTCGGCGACGCCGTCTATGTCAAAGAACACCGCACCCGGAATGTGCCCGGCCAGATACTCGGCCTGAGCATTGCGCGCAGCACCTGGCATGTGCCAGCTGCCGTCGGCCACGACCAGGTCTGGATCGCCGAGGTGCTCGGCCAGCCACGCCGTGGTGACGAAGGGGTTATCCACTTTATCCTCCTTGCTCCGCCCGGGCTAAACTGCGCTTCCGGGCGAGCTACCACAAGCTCACTCTGCGGAGCAAAGGCGATGGAGCGCGGGATAAACCAGAGTGAGCGTCAGATGTTCGGCGCAGGAGCCGAACTCTCGCGCAGCACAAGTTCAACCGGCCACAATTCGTGGATGTCCTCCGCCGGCTTGCCGCCCAGAAGTTGCAGGATGAGTTCGGCAATGCGGGTGCCGGCGGCCCGGATGGAAGACCGGGTGGTGGACATGGTCGGGTACATGTTGTCGGCGTTGAGATAGGGGAAGACGTCGTCGTGCGCGATCATCGAGACGTCCTTGCCAAGGGCAAGACCCGCCTGGCGGATAGCTCGGAAAATGCCAAGAGCGGTCATCATCGAGCCTGCGAGAAAGGCAGTCGGCCGCGGCTTCAGTTCGAGCATCGCCTGCGCCATGCGGAAGGCGATTTCGTCGGTGAAGATCGAGTTGCCCATCAGTGCCGGATCGAAGGGCACCCCGCGAGCCGACAGAGCGGCGAGATAGCCGATCTCGCGATGCTCGGCAAAGGTGCGACCCTTGACCCCGTTGAACAAGGCTATGCGGCGGTGACCCAGGTCGAGCAAGTGGCTGGTTGCGCGCTCAATCGCGCCGGTGTTGTCGATGTCGAGCCATGCAACCGGCCGGTCGCCATTGATCCGCCCGTGCAGGACGAAGGGGAGCTTGAGATCCATCAGCACCTCCGCCCGTTCGTCATGGAGCTTTGGAGAATGGAGGATCACCGCATCCACCTTCTGGCTGGCGGCAAGGCGCCGATAGGCGGAGATCTCATCCTGGTAGCTTTCGACCGTGGTGACCAGGATATCGATTTCCTCGGTCGCCAGGCGACCACCGAGGCCGGAAAGAAACTCGCTCATATGCGGGCCGAGCTCATCGGCGCCGCGCAGCACCAGTCCCACCGCACCGGAACGGCCGGTGGCCAGACGAAGGGCGCTCGCATTGGGGCGGTAGCCGAGGCGTGCTGCCGCCTCTGCAACGCGAAGGCGTGTTGCCTCGTTGACTTCCGGATAGCCATTGAGGGCGCGGCTGACGGTGGTCTGAGACAGGCCGAGATGTTCGGCTAAGTCCTTCAATCTCATTGGCGAATTGGCCCAGGAGCGGTGCCCGGAAGCAGCCGCTGACCTAAGGCGGGCGCGCATTTCCTGCGTCGCGCCGCTCTCCTCCCATGATCATTCAAAGCGATTTCAAATTTTGATGCAAGAGGCTGATCGTTGCGTCTTGTTCTTGAGGTGCGTACATCATCGCTTTCGCAGCGGCGTTAACCTCTTTGGCGGAGGTGTTTGATTAAGGTGTTGTGGTACAACAGATATTTCCCTCCTTCCCAGAAATCTTGTAAATTTGCGCCGCTCGCCCGCTTGACAGTATTTGTCCGCTCTGGTTCCCTTTCGTTCAAAGCGCTTTGAGATGATCAGCGGAAAAGCTGCTCACCAAGGCGCTTTTGTGGGAGGATGATAGCCAGGCGACGTGCGGGTCACGGCGTCCTTCGGCGCGCCTCCCAATGTTGGCTCATTCGGGAGGATAACTAATGAAGATCAACAAGTTGCTCGTCGGTCTGATGACGAGCGTGACGTTGGTGGCCGGCGCCGCACAGGCCGTCGAGCTGTCCGTCGTCTCCGGCGACACCGGCAATGGCCTGGCCTTCCTCGAGGAGCAGCTGGCCAAGTTCGAAGAGCAGACCGGTCACACTGTGACGGTCGTGCCGATGCCGTCGTCCACCACCGATCAGTTCGGCCAGTACCGTTTGTGGCTGGCCGCCGGCAATGCCGACATCGACGTCTACACCACCGACGTGATCTGGGCTCCGCAGCTTGCCGATCAGTTCCTCGACCTGACCGAGGCCGCTGCCGACGTCGTCGATCAGCACTTCCCCTCGATCATCGAGTCGCAGACGGTCGACGGCAAGCTCGTCGCCATTCCGGCCTATACCGACGCGCCGGCGCTGTGCTACCGTACCGACCTGCTCGAGAAGTACGGCAAGGAAGTCCCGACCACCTGGGCCGAGCTCAAGGCTACTGCTCAGGAAATCATGGATGGCGAGCGTGCGGACGGCAATGCCGACATGTGGGGCTTCGTGTTCCAGGGCAACGCCTATGAGGGCCTGACCTGCAACGCGCTTGAGTGGATCAAGTCCTATGGCGGCGGTCAGATCGTCGAGGCCGACGGCACGATCTCGGTGAACAACGAGCAGGCCGTTGCCGCCCTCGAAGAGATCAAGACGTTCGTCGGCACTATCTCTCCGGAAGGCAACCTGGCCTATATGGAAGAGGAAAGCCGCGGCGTCTGGCAGCTCGGCAACTCGGTGTTCATGCGCAACTGGCCCTACGCTTACGCGCTCGGCCAGGGCGATGACTCGGCGGTGAAGGACAAGTTCGACGTCGCGCCGCTGCCGGCCGGCGAAGGCCCGGATGCCCGTTCCGCCGCGACACTCGGTGGCTGGAACTACGCCGTCTCCAAGTACTCGCAGAACCCCGATGCGGCCATTGAACTGGCGCTGTTCCTCGGATCGGCCGAGATCCAGAAGGAGCGCGCGATCAACCAGTCCAACCTGCCGACCATCGAGTCGCTCTATGACGACCAGGACGTGCTGGCGGCCGCTCCCTTCATGGCCAACTGGAAGGAGATCTTCCAGAACGCCGTGCCGCGTCCGTCCGCTCCGACGCAGGAAAACTACAACGAGGACTCCTCGCTGTTCTGGTCGGCTGTTCACAACACACTGTCGGGCAATGGCTCGGCTGCCGAGAACCTCGAAGTTCTCGAAGCCGATCTCGACGAGCTGCTGAACTAAGCTGAACGTCCAAGCTGGGGTGCGGGAACTGGCTTCCCGCACCCAACTGCAGCCCGACTGACGCGGAGAAGTCGATGACTACCGAGGCCCTGGCGTCCCCAGCCATTGCACCCGGCAAACGTGCCCGATCGGAGCTGATGCAGCAGCGGGCGCGCGCTGCACGGTGGTTCCTGCTGCCGATGATGATCGCGCTGTTCGTGGTGGCCGGTTGGCCCCTGCTGCGCTCGATCTGGTTCTCCTTCACCGACGCCACCCTCAACGACCTCTATGGGGCAGAGTGGATCGGCTTCGGCAACTACCTGCAAATTCGTACCCTTGAGAGCGGCCGCACCATCTATCGCGGCGTGCTCGCCGATCCGGACTGGTGGAATGCCGTGTGGAACACGGTGCGCTTCGCCTTCTGGTCGGTGGTGTGGGAAACCGTGCTGGGCATGATCGTTGCGCTGGTGCTCAACGCCGAGTTCCGCGGCCGGGGCATTGTTCGCGCCGCCATTCTTATTCCGTGGGCGATTCCCACCATCGTTTCCGCCAAGATGTGGGCCTGGATGTTGAACGACCAGTTCGGCATCCTGAATGACCTGGGTCTGCGCCTCGGCCTGTTGAGCCAGAAGGTCGCCTGGACGGCCTCTGCCGATACGGCGATGCTGGCGGTGCTGGTTGTGGACATCTGGAAGACCACGCCGTTCATGGCGCTGCTGATCCTGGCGGGCCTGCAGATGATCCCCAAGGACATCTACGAAGCTGCCGAGATCGACGGCGTGCATCCGGTCAAGCAGTTCTTCCGCATCACGCTGCCGCTGGTTCGTCCGGCGCTGATGGTGGCGATCATCTTCCGCCTGCTCGATGCCCTGCGCATCTTCGACCTGATCTATGTGCTGA
>JAEZFJ010000434.1 GCA_023437755.1 Pseudomonadota bacterium | reverse complement strand
AATCTTCACCGGCACCGAAAGCGACGGCGTCGTCGAAGCCATTGGTCAGCTCAGTGAAATGGCGGCCGACCACCTCTCCCGCGCCGAGGCAGCTATCGCAATCCTGCCACCGCAGCTGAAGCCCGCTTTTGCTCTGGTTGCAGTGCTGCGCCGTCAGCTTGAGCTGTTGAACCAAAGGAGCGGCGGCCCCTTCGCGCCGGCACCGGATGAGCCGGACTGGCGCAAGATCACCCGGCTTCTGTGGTGGAACTGGCGAGGGCGCTAGGCCTCCGCCGGCGCCAATCCCGCTTCTGCCCAGGGCCTCAGGTCTTCGAGTGCCCGCGAAGTTATGGCCTTGCGTTTTGCGATGACCTTGTCGTTGCCGCGCCATTTGGCACCGCCTTCCGGCCGGCTGACGCTGACCGGTGGGAACAGTCCGAAATTGACGTTCATCGGTTGGAAGCTGCGGGCGCCACTATAGCTCTCCGCCTCGACGTGACCCCCAGTGATGTGCGCCACCAGGGCTCCCAGGGCCGTGGTGGTCGGGGGCATGTGGAGGTCGCGGCCGGCAACCTCGGCTGCGGCAAGGCGGCCGGTGATCAGGCCAACAGCTGCGCTTTCCACATAACCTTCTACTCCGGTCACCTGGCCGGCGAAGCGGATGCGCGGATCAGCCTTCAACTTGAGGTCGGGCCGCAGCACCTTCGGCGAGTTGATGAAGGTGTTGCGGTGCAGCCCACCGAGCCGCGCAAACTGCGCGTTCTCAAGTCCCGGGATCATGCGGAAGATCTCGGTCTGGACGCCGTAGCGCATCTTGGTCTGGAAACCGACCATGTTCCACAACGTGCCGAGGGCATTGTCCTGGCGCAATTGGACGATGGCGTAGGGCTTCACCGTGGGATTGCGGGGGTTGGTCAGCCCCACCGGCTTCATCGGTCCGTGGCGCAGGGTTTCCGGACCTCGTTCGGCCATGACCTCGATCGGCAGGCAGCCATCGAAATACGGGTCCTTCTCCCAGTCCTTGAATTCGTGCAGCGGCGCGCCCTTCAGCGCCTCGATGAAGGCATAGTACTGGTCGCGATCCATCGGACAGTTGAGGTAGTCGGCGCCAGTGCCGCCTGGCCCGGCCTTGTCGTAGCGTGACTGCTTCCAGGCGATGTCGTGATTGATGCTGTCGTAGTGGACGATGGGCGCGATGGCGTCGAAGAAGGCCAGGGAATCTTCGCCCGTCTTTGCCAGGATCGCTTCCGCGAGGGAAGGGGAGGTCAGCGGCCCGGTGGCGATGATCACGTTCTGCCAGTCCTCGGGTGGCCAGCCGGCGACCTCTTCACGCGCGAGGGTGATGTTGGGGTGGTTGTTCACGGCCTCCGTGACGGCAGCCGAGAAGCCGTGTCGATCCACCGCCAGCGCGCCACCCGCCGGCAGCTTGTGCTGGTCGGCCGCGCGCATGATCAGCGAACCGCAGCGGCGCATCTCCTCGTGCAGCAGCCCGACGGCGTTCTGCTCATGATCGTCGGAGCGGAAGCTGTTGGAACAGACGAGCTCGGCCAGGCTGTCGGTTTCGTGCGCATCGGTCGCCTTCACCGGGCGCATCTCGTGCAGGATGACCTGGGCACCAGCCTCGGCGGCCTGCCACGCGGCTTCGGAGCCGGCGAGCCCGCCGCCGATAACGTGAATGGGATGTTTGGACATGAGCCGGGCATAGCAAGCGCCGGTGGGGGGCGCAACTGGCGCCCGGGGGCTCTAGCGTGCTCGTGATATAGCCGCGAACCCGGAAGCAGAAAGCGGAAACGCCCGCATCTCAGAAAGAAGCGGGCGTTCGGATCGAAGTTGTCGTGGATGCCGGATTAGAGGGTGTTGGCATGGTCACGAGCAACGCGGGTGATGTCCGTGCGGGCGATACCCAGATCGTTCAGCTGACGATTGTCGAGGGCGGCGAGTTCACGGACGGTCTGCTGGTAGGCAGCCCACTTCTTGAAGGTCTTGCGAATGTCCATTTGGAGTCTCCTGTCGTTTACGAGGACATATCTAAGTCATGCGCCCCCCTTTGAGCAGTGGGGCATTGCTCAAGCAGGCCATGCATCCTGCGCAGGGCTTTAACCGAGCCTGTTCAGGTTCCGTTAAGGCTCGCGGCAAAACGAAAGCCGCCGGATGGCGATCCGGCGGCAAGATAGTAACGAGCGGTGCGGTCGCTCAGCGCTCGAAGAGTGAGCGCGTCATCTTGGAGAAGTCCGGGCCGGAGATGCCCAGTAGATCAGCGTCACGCGTTGATGGTACGTCCATTTCCCGCAGCGTCTGCTTGACGTCGATCAGGCGCTTGATGCGCCAGACGGCACGTACGAACATGGCTCGGTTTCCTTGCTGCTGGTGACAACGTGCAGACCATGGTCTGATTTCACCGGCAAGGCCATGTCTGACACGTCAGGCGCAGCATGCACTCGGCGCATAGCTATTTCACGGAACCGTCACGGAGGCGCATCTGCAGTCGGCAGGAATTCAGCTGCGTTTCGTTCCCGCTGAGAGCAGAAGTGCAGAGTTTTGCAGACGATTTGCTACTCGGCAGCACGCGGTGCGTAGTGCGGACGGCGCTCCATGACTTCCTTGAGGAAGTGACCGGTATGGGAGCGCGAGTTCTCCGCCACCTCTTCCGGCGTGCCTATGGCGACGATCTCACCACCGCCGTCACCACCCTCGGGCCCCAGGTCGATGACCCAGTCCGCGGTCTTGATGACTTCGAGGTTGTGCTCGATCACCACCACAGTGTTGCCGCCCTCCACCAGTTCGTGCAGCACCTCGAGGAGCTTTGCCACATCGTGGAAGTGCAGCCCCGTCGTAGGCTCGTCCAGCATGTAGAGGGTACGGCCGGTGGCGCGCTTTGAGAGCTCCTTCGACAGCTTGACGCGCTGCGCCTCGCCCCCGGAGAGGGTGGTGCCCGGCTGGCCCACCTTGATGTAGCCGAGGCCGACCCTCTGCAGGGTCAGGAACTTGTCCCGAATAGTGGGCACTGCAGAGAAGAAGTCCACTGCCTCGTCGATGGTCATGTCGAGGATGTCGGAGATCGACTTGCCCTTGAACTGCACTTCCAGGGTTTCGCGGTTGTAGCGCTTGCCCTTGC
>JAEZFJ010000395.1 GCA_023437755.1 Pseudomonadota bacterium | reverse complement strand
ACGAATTTGCGCCGGAATTATGAAAGTTCCTCCGGGGCGGCAACACCCAGGATACCACGCGCATTCACGATCACCTGACGCACCGCATCCACAAGGGCGAGTCGGGCAAGAGTCAGATTCGGCTCGGCACCATTAACAAAGCGTAACTGCGGGTCGTCCTTGCCCTTGGCCCAGAAGCCGTGAAACGCCGCGGCGAGGTCATGGGCGTAGAACGCGACCCGGTGCGGCTCATGGGCTGCCGCAGCTGCGGCGACCGTGCGTGGCCACTGCGCCAGCACGCGCACAAGGTCCAGTTCGGCCGACGACTGCAGCATCGACAAATCGGCCGCAGCCAAAGCCTCCGGCGACACATCGAGGTCCGGCAGGTCCCGCTGCGCCGTCTTGAACACCGAATAGGTGCGGGCATGGGCGTACTGGACATAAAAGACCGGGTTGTCCTTCGTCTGCTCCTTCACCAGGGCGAAGTCGAAGTCCATCGCAGCATCATTGCGCCGGAACAACAGCATGAAGCGGGTGGCGTCGGGGCCGACCTCTTCCACCACGTCCGCGAGGGTCACCAGGTCCCCGGAGCGCTTGCTCATCTTGAACGGCTCGCCGTTCTTGAGCAGCCGCACCAACTGGCACACCTTCACGTCCACATCGGCAGCGCCCATGGACACGGCCTTCACGGCGGCCTGGAGACGCTTGATGTAGCCGGAGTGATCAGCCCCGAACACATTCACCATGTGGGTGAAGCCGCGCAGGAACTTGTTACGGTGGTACGCGATGTCAGCCGCGAAATAGGTGTAGGTGCCATCCGACTTGACCAGCGGCCGATCGACGTCGTCGCCATAATCCGTCGCGCGGAATAGGGTCTGCTCGCGGTCTTCCCAATCCTCGGGCGTCTTGCCTTTCGGTGGCTCGAGACGGCCTTCATAGACCATGCCCTCCTCGCGCAGCCAGGCGAGGGTAAGGTCGATATCGCCCCCCTCCCCGTGCAGCGTACGTTCGGAGAAGAACACGTCGTGGTGGATGTTGAGCTTGGCGAGGTCCGCCCGGATGAGGTCCAGCATGGCGGCAAGCACCCGGTCCTTCACCAGCGGCAACGTCTCGGATTCGGGCCTGCCCAATAAATCGTCGCCGAACTCGGCCTTCAGCGCCTGCCCCACCGGTACGAGATAGTCACCGGGATAAAGTCCGGGCGGGATGCTGATGGTTTCGCCCAGCGCCTCGCGGTACCGCAGCAGCGCCGACTGCGCCAGCGTGTCCACCTGACCACCGGCGTCGTTGATGTAGTACTCGCGGGTGACGTCGTAGCCGGAGTAGGCCATGAGCGACGCCAGCGCATCGCCGAACACGGCGCCACGGGTATGCCCCAGATGCATCGGCCCCGTCGGATTGGCGGAGACATATTCGACATTCACCCGCACGCCGCCGCCCGCGCTCGAGCGGCCATAGTCCGCACGAAGCTGTGCGATCGCGTGCAGCACCCGGTGCCACACTGCGGGCGCCAGCCTAAAGTTCAGGAACCCCGGACCGGCGACTTCGACGGCGTCCACATCGGCATCATCGCGGAAACGCTCGGCGAGGGCAGTCGCCACCTCGCGCGGGTTGCGGCCAAGTGGCTTGGCGACCACCATTGCGGCATTGGTCGACAGATCGCCATGCGCAGGATCGCGCGGCGGCTCGACCACGATGCGGGCGATCAGTTCAGCGCCGGCTTCGGGGAAGAGCTGCTGCATTGCCTCGGCAATGCGCGCGGAGAACAGGGCGAAGACGTCCATGACAAAACCTTGGGGCGGGGAAGCGGGCCGGGGTTAAAGCAATTCCGGACGAGCGTCAAACAGCCGCCCGTACTCGTTGAGGGCGTAGGGGTCGGTCATGCCGGCAATGAAGTCCCGGACCACCGCGGCGGCTGCGAAGTCGTCGACAGCGGCCCTGGCGGCGGCGCCCCACACGCCCGGGAGGTCTCGCGTCGTCATGTAGCGCGCGAAAAGCTCCTCCACCACCTGCTCGCTGCGCCGCACCGGGGCCATGACAGCTTCGTGGCGATAGACCTTGTCAAACAGGAAGGTCTTGAGCCCGCGCTCCGCCTCGGCCATGGCCGGAGAGAACCGGATCAGGGTGGTTCCCGCGCTGCGGACGTCCTCCGCAGACCGGACCTTCGCGGCGGCGATCGCCGCTTCGCTTTCGGCAATGACGTCTTCGATGGCGCGAGTGATCAGCCGGCGCTGCACCTCATGTGCCTGTCGCTTGGAATCGATACCGGGATAGAGCTCGAGCACCTCGGTCACGATCGGACCGGCCATGGGCACGCCCCTCAGATCCTCCAGCACCAGCAAGCGGGCTCTGAAGGCGTCGTCGATGTCGTGGGCATTGTAGGCGATGTCGTCGGCAATGGCGGCCGCCTGGGCCTCGAGCGAGGCATAGCTGTCGAGGCGAAGGTCGGCGGGAGTTGCGATCTGCTCGAGTCCACGCGGAAGATCGTGTTCGGCATAGCGTCCTACGGGTCTGCCGGAAGGGTCGAGCAGCGGCCCGTTGTGCTTGAGGATACCCTCCAGGGCCTCCCAGGTGAGATTGAGGCCGTCGTGCTCGGCGTAGCGATTCTCGAGCAAGGTGACGACGCGCAGCGCCTGCAGGTTATGGTCAAAGCCGCCATAGGGCGACATCGCTCGGTCGAGCGCGCGTTCACCAGCGTGACCGAACGGCGTATGGCCGAGATCGTGCGCCAGCGCCACCGCTTCGGCGAGATCCTCGTCGAGCCGCAGGGCGCGCGCAATCGAGCGCGCCATCTGGCTCACTTCCAGCGTGTGGGTCAGCCGGTTGCGGAAATGCCTGCCCTCGTGCTGCAGAAACACCTGCGTCTTGTTCTGCAGCCGACGGAACGCCGTCGAGTGGATGATGCGATCGCGATCCCGCTGGAACTCGGACCGGGTCGGGCTCGGCCCCGTTCCGTGAAGGCGTCCCAGAGAATGCTCCGGCTTGCTGGCATATGGCGCGGTATCGATCATGTGCGCGGCGCTACCCTTTTCAACGGCAGGCGAAGTGCCTATCTTCAGCCCACTGTTATGACATTACGGTGTGAAGTCCGATGAGCGATTTGGCCACCCTCGCCCCTCCGCAGGTTGTGCTCACTGACCGCGCCGCCAAGCGCGTTGCCCGAATCCTGTCCAAGGAGCCGGCAGGCACCGTCCTCCGCATTTCCGTGGCCGGCGGCGGCTGCTCCGGCTTCCAGTACGAGTACAATCTCGTCCAGGAGACTCCGACGGATGACGACGTAGTTCTCTCGAAGAACGACGCCACAGTCCTGATCGATTCCCTGAGCCTAGAATTCATGGGCGGCGCCGAGATCGACTATGTCGACGACCTGATCGGGCAGTCCTTCCAGATTCGCAATCCCAATGCCGTGGCGTCCTGTGGCTGCGGCACCAGTTTCGCGGTCTAGCGCCGGCACTGTACATCCTTTAAGGGCTGGAACCCTTCGTCTTCCTGCTGGTTGCCGCCAAAAGGAGGAGAAGATGGCCACAGTCGTTCGCCTCACCGAGGCTCAGATCACCTATCTATTCGACGAGATGCTGGCGATCGAGGGTGAAATGAAGGGCCTGCACGACGAACTGGCAGAGCTCGACCTGCCAAGCGACACGCTCCGCCGCTTCCGTCGATTGCACGACCGCTACAGCGAAGCTGCGAACTTCCTGCAGCGGCAGCGGGAACTCGGCGTGGACGGGTCCTAGCAGCAGACTTGCCCCAGCGAATCCGGCATGGTGCGCTCCATTCAGGAGGGCACCATGAGCAACAAGATCGATGGGGTAATCGACGCTGCAATCGCCGGCGGACGCATTGTCGGCGCCGAGGTGATCGTCGCGCGGCGTGGTGAGGTCGTTTACAGGCGCGCTGCCGGCCATAGCGACCGTGAGGCTGGCGTGCCGATACCGGAGAACGCGATCTACCGCCTGGCGTCCGTCACCAAGCCGCTTGTCGCGGCCACCGCCCTCGCGATGGTCGACAAGGGTCTTTTGCGGCTGGATGATCTCGTATCGGACCA
>JAEZFJ010000390.1 GCA_023437755.1 Pseudomonadota bacterium | reverse complement strand
ACGACAAAACCGCCGATAGCTTCCTCGGCTTCGTTCTCGTCGCGTCGATCCGGTTGTGGGTCAGACACTTTGTCCACACGACCTAGCACTAGACCTACTGGTACAACTAGGAGCAATAACGCAGACTAACGACCTCTATGGTCCAGTAGTGTACGAGAGGACGGAGACAAGGCTCGGCGAACTATCACGAATTTTTCCCGGCACACCGTTCGAAAAGTTCTTCCGCTTTGGTACTCGCTGGACCAAGGAAGCTTTACTTGCCGTCTCTAAGTCTCAGACCACCACCAAACCTGCACCAGCACAACTCTCTAAAGAGGCAGAGTGGGCCCCCCTTGAGATCGATCGCGAAGATCCGGCCATAGCAGAAGCCGTTGACCACTTGTCGCGAGCCGTCCAGCAAGTTGCTCAGGATAACGGTTTTGCCGCCAACATGCCGGGGGAACGAGACAACATCGTCTTACATGCCGAAGCGACCCTGGAGTCCGTCGCGGCTGGCAAGGCGACTCGCCGTCAAATACTCGACAATCTGGTTGGAGCAGGCAAATGGATAACAGATAAGTTCGCCGGCTCCGCTCTTGGTGCTGCGGGGACAGAGCTAGTCAAGTGGGGCTTAAGGCTCCTCGGCATACTTTGATGGTGTTGGTAGTTACAAGCGCCGCGCGCCGGAGGACCGGTCGAGCTACGGCTCCGACCGGCCAAATACGCCGGCACCTATTGGCTCCACCGGCATCCATTCAAGTGTTGAACACTCGCACCTTGCAAACGGGCGATGTCGTGGCGCTCTTCGTTAGTACCTAGGCACGCGCCGCGATGTACTTCCCCCCACCGCACGTCACCCTCGGGCTTGACCCGAGGGTTCTGTACTTAGCTGGCGACTTCGTCGTTCCAACAGTCGCAGTTGCCGTGCTCGATCGGGTCCCTCGTCGAGCGCCTATACCAGCCTTGAGCGATCTAGGTCCGCTCGCCGGGGGTCGGCGAGAATGCCCAGACGAAGCCGCTCATCCCAGCATTCAGAAGTGCAACACCCTCGGGTCAAGCGCGAGGGTGACGGCTGGTGCTCTTGTGCTAACGGCTGCACCCGCTTCAGCGAGGTCTCGCGCTGAATGGCGGCGGCGATGTCGTCGTGCTCTTCGAAATAGACCAGGCGCTTGATGTTCTTGCGGCGAGTGTAGCCCTCAACGAGACCCTCGCGGTGCTCGAAGACACGCCGGATCAGGTCGTTGGTCACGCCGATATAGGTCTGCCCGCGCCTAAAGTCGGCGAGGATATAGACAAAGCCGCCCATAGCGGCATTCTGAAGCGAAACACCCTCGGGTCAAGTTCAAGGGTGACGGCTGGAGGGATGCCGGTGGCCCACCGCAACTACCTCATCGAAGGCGTGTCCGGCTCGGACAAGACGTCGGTGCGACCGAGCGCGAGCGGGAGCCTAACGACGCCCTACCCGCACTTGGCCAGCACCTGCGCGATGGCGGCCGAGGAGCCCTTGGCCCCGAACACGGCACTGTCGAACGCCTCCAGCCCGCCGCCGCCCTGGCGCACATAGCTGACGCGCATGTCGGTGCGTGCCGCCTGCGCAATCTTTGCCCATTGCCGCGCCACCGGGCCGCGCACGATCACGGAGGTGCCGTCGAGATGAATCAGCGGCATGTCCTGGGCATAGATGGTGCCGCCGCCAGCCGCCTGGTCCGGGGTGATGGCGAGGCTCATCGCACCGGCACCGGCCACGGCTGGATCGGGCTTGCGCACCCAGAACCCCATCGCCAGCTGCCCGCCGCGGCAGGCGAACTGGAACTGGGCCGCGTCGGTGTCGAACCAGGCGATCGGCACGCTGCCGCCCTCGTAGCGCCATTCGCTGGCCGAGGCGGCGGTGACGAGCAGGAGGCTGAGGGTAGCAAGGACGAGGCGGCGCATGGCGGATCCCGGATGGAGCGGACCCCATACTCCTTGCCGGGACGTGCTTAACACTCCGTTGCGCGCGCAGGGGCGTGATGCACCCCACCAACCGACACCACCAACCGACCTCCCCCTGAAGGGGGAGGGGCTGCATCGAGTTTGCCTCTGCAGTTTCCCCACCGACCGGCCCGTCCCTCCCCCGCGTGCGGGGAAGGGCTAGGTGGGGGCTCTTCCCTCGCACTCAATCTATCCCGCTTATCCCCCCCTCCCCGAAACCGCACGTATGCTTCTCCCATCGCCCCGCCAGAGCGCGATCATGACGAGTGACGAGCGGGGTGGCAGTCGGGGGAGCTTGGGTCGCCAGGCTCCGGCATGGATGCCGACCACCAGCCACCGGAGGCTCGGTCCTTAGGGGAAACCTGTACGGCGATCGGTGTCAGCCGGAGGTCCGAAAGGGCCGGCTGCTCGAGGCGTGTGCGAAATCCCGGCGTGGTGGCGAGACCCGTGTCTCACTTCCGTACTTTACCTACCGAGGCCCCGGTCTCGCCGCCACCGCTCAGCCGATCCGGGTCGCGCCGGAGGCATCACCACGCGTGTTGGCATGCATCAAAAGGTTCGATTGGGCGACGGAGCATTGCGGTGCTATGGCATCGCCGAGCAAGGAATCCGGCCATGACCCTGTTGTCCGTCAATCTCAACGCCGTGGCGCAGTTGCGCAATCGCCGCGACCTGCCGTGGCCGAGCGTCGCCGGCATTGCCCGCCTCGTTCTCGACGCCGGCGCTTCCGGGATTACCGTGCATCCGCGTCCCGACGAGCGGCATATCCGGCGCAACGACGTGTTCGAACTGGCCGAGGTTCTTCGGGACTACCCGGATCGCGAGTTCAACGTCGAAGGCTATCCGAGCGAGGACTTCCTCGCCCTGGTCGCCGAGGTGCGCCCGCATCAGGTCACGCTGGTGCCCGACGACCCGAGCCAGGCGACGTCGGACCATGGGTGGGATTTCGTCGCCCAGGCTGATCTGCTGCGCCAGGTGGTCGATCGGCTCCATGCCCAAGGCGCCCGCGTGTCGCTGTTCACCGACCCCGATGCGGGAGAGCCGGGTGTGGCGGCAGCCAAGGCCACTGGTGCAGACCGTATCGAACTCTTCACGGGGCCGTATGGTGCCTGCTTCGACGACTCTGCGCGTGCTGAGCTTGAACTCTCGTCCATGAGCAGGACCGCCGCTGCAGCCGCTGCGCTGGGTCTTGGCATCAATGCCGGGCACGACCTCACTTTGGCAAACCTGCCAGCCTTCCAGGCTGCGGTCCCGGGCGTGGCGGAGGTGTCCATCGGCCATGCACTCACGGCCGATGCACTGCTTATGGGTTTTGCGGAGGCGGTCCGCCGCTACAACGCGGTGCTGAGCTGAGGCTCAGTCGGTGAAGGTGAACACCGCCAGCTCGCACACATTGTTGCGCGTCGACACCACCTCCTCGCCGTCCTCGAAGACCGCCAGGAAATCGTAGCGGCAGTAGCCGCTGCCATCGTCGATGTTGATGACGACGCTGTGGCCCGCCGGCAGGATATTGCGCCCCAGAATGTCTTCTTCCCAGGAGTTCGTGCCGGTGTTTGAGGCGTAGAACTCGTGGATGTCGTAGCTCGACTCGTTGATGATGCGCACGCGGCGGTCATAGGACTGCGCGGCGACGGTGACACCGGCCACGAGGGCCAGCGCCAGCAAGGCTGATGCCAGTTTCATTTTCAAACGTCCCCGGTGCAAGGCAACTCCTGCCTGCATGCGCGACTCCTAGATCGCGCCTCTTGCCGCCAACACACCCGTTTGGGTGGGCAGCACAGATTGTATCTCGGGTGTTGAACACTGCGTCTTCGGAACGCCAGCCACTGCCGCGGGATTGCCCTTGTGGAGGCGTGAGGAAGCGCGGAAATCCAGCATTTGCGGATACTTACATGGATGTTCCCTGGCCATGCCGGTGTGGCCGGGCAACAGCGGCGTGCCTCCTTGCCGGTTCAATCTGTAGGCACATATATCGCCTCAGTTACGATT
>JAEZFJ010000363.1 GCA_023437755.1 Pseudomonadota bacterium | reverse complement strand
GGTCTTCATGCCGCCGCGCGACAGCTCGGTGCCGGCATCGCCCGCCATCGCCTCGATCTCGGGCGTGATCTCGCGGACAACATCCAGCCGGCGGGCGTTGGGGTCGATAGCCGGCGGTCGCGTGTAGAGGCCGTCGATATCGGACAATAGCACCAGGCAATCGGCGCTGATCATGCTGGCGACCCGCGCCGACAGACGATCATTGTCGCCATAGCGGATCTCACTGGTCGCCACGGTGTCGTTCTCGTTGACGACAGGGATGGCGCCATGGGCGAGCAGCGTGTCGATGGTGTGGCGCGCGTTGAGGTAGCGGCGGCGCTCCTCGGTATCCCCGAGCGTCAGCAGCACCTGCGCCGTCGTCAGCCCACGTGCCTTGAACAGCTCCTGGTAGGAGTGGGCGAGCGTGATCTGGCCGACGGCTGCGGCCGCCTGGGAATATTCGAGTTGCAGGGGTCCCCGCGGCAGCTTCATGAGCTGCCGGCCGAGCGCGATCGCACCCGAGGACACCAGCACGACCTGCCGACCGTCTCGGCAGAGCTCGGCGACATCGTCCGCCAGCGAATTGAGCCAGGTCGACTTGATCCGGCCGGAAGCGCTGTCAACGAGCAGCGCCGAGCCGATCTTGACGATGATCCGGCGCGCCGACGCCCAAGCTATGCTGCCGGCTTCGGATGCCGCAGCCACGCGCGCGCCAGCATCCATCGTGACCGTCATGGCTGCCAGCCTCCGGCTCCCGCGGCCTCTGCCGCTTCCCCTTCATCCTCGCGCGAGGCTTCGATGACACGCGCGAGGGCGTAAAGCGCCTCCTGGACCCCCTGCCCCGAGACTGCCGACATGAGGAGCGGCTTCTTCCGTGCCGCGCGCTTCAGCGCCTCCTCCCGTTCGGCGAGAGTTTCCGGATCCAGCGCGTCGCACTTGGAGAGCGCGACGATTTCCTTCTTCTTCGCCAGCTCGGGCGAATAGGCCTTCAACTCCCGGCGGACGGTACGATAGGCGGACGCGACATCCTCCTCCGTGCCGTCGACGAGATGCAGCAGCACGCGGCAGCGCTCGACGTGTCCGAGAAACCGGGTGCCGAGCCCCGCGCCTTCATGCGCGCCCTCGATCAGCCCTGGAATATCGGCCAGCACGAAGTCCACATCGCCGGCACGAATCATGCCGAGATTGGGGTGCAGCGTCGTAAACGGATAATCGGCGATCTTGGGCTTGGCCGCGCTCACCTTCGACAGGAACGTCGACTTGCCCGCATTGGGCAGACCGATCACGCCCGCGTCCGCGATCAGCTTCAGCCGCAACCAGATGGTCAGCTCGCCGCCAGGCAAACCGGGATTGAAGCGGCGAGGCGCCTGGTTCGTTGGTGATTTGAAATGTGCGTTGCCGAACCCGCCATTGCCCCCGCGCGCGATCAGCGCCCGCTGGCCGGGCTCGATGAGGTCGGCAATCAGCGTTTCCTGATCCTCCGCGAAAATCTGCGTTCCCGGGGGAACTTTGAGGATGCAGTCCGCACCATTTGCTCCCGAACGGTTCTTGCCCATGCCGCCCTGGCCGTTCCGAGCCTTGAAATGCTGCTGGTAGCGGTAGTCGATCAGCGTGTTGAGGTTGGCGACGCACTCGGCCCAGACGTCGCCGCCCTTGCCGCCGTCGCCGCCGTCCGGTCCACCGAACTCGATGAACTTCTCGCGGCGGAAGCTTAAGCTGCCAGGACCGCCGTCCCCAGCCTTCACATAAATCTTGGCCTGGTCGAGAAACTTCATGATGCCCTGGCCTCAGCTGCCTGCATTTCGCGCAGCCGTTCGTATTTCAACGTTTCGACTTTGGTTCGGCGGGCTTCGCACCAGACGAACTCCACCCCGGTATAGCGGAAGCCGAGCTTCGAAATCACCCTGCCCGAGGCCGGGTTGTCGACAAAATGTCCGCAGGTGACGCGGCTGAACCCGATCTCGTGAAAACAATAATCAATGAGGGCGGCCGCCGCCTCCGTCGCAATGCCCCGTCCCCACCAGGGCTTGCCGATCCAATAGCCGATCTCGGCCGAATCGCCCTCGGGCATGTATCCGCAGATGCCGACCAGCACGTTCTGGTGCACGATCCCCCGACGCACTCGCCTTCGGCCAGATCGCTGATCCAGAGTTGGGCCAGCTCGTCGGAATAGGGATGTGGGATGCGACCGGTCATGCGCGCGACGTCCCAATCGCCAGCCAGCTGGGCGATCCGGCGGGCATCGCGCTGGTCGAGCGCGCGCAGGAGTAAGCGCTGAGTTCTCATCGGGCTGGGCTTCGGTTCGCTCACCAACTTGCTTTCGTCATCCGGGATACGCAAGCGAAGCCATCGCCGATCCAGGACCCAGCGGAAAAAGCGTCCCCGGGACGCTCGATTTCGAGCCTTCGGAACTTCCAACGCCGCTCCCCGGCTCCGGATTCGCCGTTTGCCTGGCCGGGATGGCAACAGGGAGTTCCATCGCCGGGACATGAAAAAGGGAGATGGCTTGCCATCCCCCTTCACAAGCCACAGCCTGTCGGCGCGGTTTACTCCGCTGCTTCCAGCTTGGTCGGTCGCACGGACACGAAGATCCGGCCCTTGCTCCGGGTGCGGAACTCGACGTGACCGTTCGCGACGGCGAAGATGGTGTGATCGGTGCCCATGCCGAAGTTGTCGCCGGGGTGCCACTGGGTGCCGCGCTGACGCACGATGATGTTGCCCGGGATGACAGCCTCACCGCCGTACTTCTTCACGCCAAGCCGCTTGGAATGCGAGTCGCGACCGTTGCGTGACGAGCCGCCTGCCTTTTTATGTGCCATGTCACTTGCCTCGTGGTCGGGGCCGGCTGCCGTCAGGCGCCGACGATATTGGTGATGCGGACCTTGGTCAGATCCTGGCGATGACCCTTCTTGCGCCGCGAGTTCTTGCGGCGACGCTTCTTGAAAGCGATCAGCTTCGGGCCGCGGGTCTGCTCCACGAGCTCGGCCGTGACCTTGGCTCCGGAGATGGTGGGCGTGCCGACCGTCGGCGTGCCGTTACCACCGATCAGCAGCACTTCCGTGAACTCCACCGTGCTGCCGTTGTCGCCATCGAGCCGCTCGATGGTGATGACGTCGGCGGGGGCCACACGATACTGCTTGCCGCCGGTCTTTATGACTGCGTACATGACGTGTCCTTGTCTTATCCACGCCCTGTGGCGCCGCGACTGTGACCTCGCGGACTTTGAGAACCAGCCCCTCGCCGCACCGTTCAGAAGCGGTTCAGGGGAGCTGGTCTACCGGCGGGATGCCGGCGATGTGCCTCGGGCAGCGCCTCATGCGCGATGGCGGCTGCCATCGCGTGTGGCCGCACTATCTAAGGAGCGGGGCGTCAAGTCAATGCTTTTGCCGGCCCGCCGGGGCCGAAAATGCCGCAATTGGAAGGGTGGGCATATGGGCAGACTGACACCGCAGCTCGAGAATGGGGCCTCAAGGGCGCCCATTCCCGTGATCGAGACCGGAGCCGACTTTCCCATGGCGACGCTCATTGCTGCCGAGGCGCGGTGCCATGCCCTGCTCGATGCGGCAACCCGCTTCATCCCCGGCCCAGCGCTCCGGGTTGCTGATGCGATCTCGCGGCGGTGGCTCGCCAAGTGGAACAATCCGCATCTGCCCGAAATCGACGCCATCGCGTCAAGGCTGCAACGCCCTGGACCCTACTTCCTTTCAGTGAACTACGAATGGGGCTGCACCTGCAGCGTGAGGCCCTGTCCCGATTCGCGCTCGGCGCGGCTGGTGCGGGTGCTGGACTGGCGCACCAAAGGGCTTGGCCGCAACATCGTCGCGGCCAATGTGCGTGGCCCCGCCGGCCCCTTCACCACCCTAACCTGGCCCGGATACACCGGCGTGCTGCAGGCCATGGCGCCGGGCCGGTTCTCGGCCGCCCTGAACCAAGCCCCCATGCCCAAGGCCGGCGGCGGCCGGCTGCCGCTCGACTGGATGATGAACCGGGTGCGCGTCTGGCGCACACCGCACCCGACCCCGGCCCAGGTCCTGCGGCTGGCGTTCGAGACCGCGACGAGCTTCGCGGAAGCGAAACGGCTGCTGACCGAGCATCCGATCGCGAGCCCCGCCATCTTCAGCCTCGCGGGCCTCGATGCCTGCGAAACCTGTGTCATCGAGCGCACCGAGGAAGCTGCCTCCATCCACGATGGCCCTGCGGTCGCCGCCAACCACTGGCAGACCGCCCACTGGCGAGGCCGGCCGCGCGGCCAAGACAGCGTCGGCCGATTCCGCCTGATGCGCCAAGCGACGTGCGACCTCGATCCGGCCTTCGATTGGCTGAAGCCGCCGGTTCTCAACAAGGACACCCGGCTGGTGATGGTTGCCGACGCGGCACGCGGTCGCCTCGTCGCCCAGGGCTTCGAAACGGACGGCCCCGCGACCGAGCCGCTGGACCTCACTGTTGCGGCCCACCCAGCCGGAAAGGTTTGAGACACCGAGACGGCGACAAACGTGGCCAGCGCGCTTAAGTTGAGGGGAAACCAAGACGGCACTGGCAAGTCTCAGATCATGGGCAAGC
>JAEZFJ010000307.1 GCA_023437755.1 Pseudomonadota bacterium | reverse complement strand
CTCTCGACCTGCCGGCGGTAGAAGCCATTGCGGCAGAGGTGCACCCCGATTTTCCAGAAGAAACCGCAATCTTTGCGGAACGACAGCGGCTCTATCCGGACGGGACGCGCCTGCTGGAACTGCACGGCAGGCCCGCCGGATACATCCTTTCCCACCCCTGGCGGATTGGCCGCCCACCGGCGCTGAACTCCCGGCTTGGCCAGATCCCTGCCGACGCCGATACCTACTACATCCACGACCTGGCCCTGCTCCCCGCCGCCCGCGGTTCGGGTGCAGCGGCGCTGATCGTCGACGACGTGATCGCTCACGCCTGCCGCCAGGGCTTTGGCTCGGTGAGCCTGATCGCAGTCAACAATTCGCTGCCCTTCTGGAGCCGGAACGGCTTCGCCCCTGACGACCGGGCCGATATCGGCGAGAAGCTCCTCAGCTACGAGCCGGCGGCGCGATTCATGGTCAGGCTGCTTGCTCCTTCCCGCCCGTCCGTCTAGGGGTGAAGGCCTGATCGCAAGGCCTGCTCCATGTCCGACGCCAGCGTACACCCCGTTCCCCCGCCCGATCCGCACAGCGCTGTTGCCGCCGAAAACTACCGCACCTCCCGGGGGCGGTGGCGGCTGGTCGCCTTCCTGGCACTGGCCCTCGTGGCGCTGGTCGCCCTCGGGCGCTTCGCCATGCCGGAGACCGGCCTCGGCGACCACATCCCCCGCGTCGACATCGATGGGACGATTGCCACCGATCCAGCGCGACTCGAGATGTTCGAGACGCTCGCCGAGGAGAACGGCGTCAAGGCAGTGATCATCGCCATCAACTCGCCGGGCGGCACCATGGCCGGCGGCGAGGAACTCTATGAGGCAGTGACCCGGCTGCGGGCCGCCAAGCCAACTGTTGCAGTGGTCAAGGAACTTGGTGCCTCGGCGGCCTACATGACAGCCATCGCCACCAGCCGCATCTTCACCCGCCGGCTGTCGATCGTCGGCTCGATCGGCGTGCTGTTCCAGCACGTGAATGCGGGCAAGCTGCTCGACACCATCGGCATCGACCTCGACAAGGTCGCCTCGGGTCCGCTCAAGGCCGAGCCGGACTATGACGAACCCCTGACGGGAGAGGTGCGAGCGTCGATCCAGGCCCTGGTCAACGACAGCTTCGAGTGGTTCGTGGACGTGGTGGCCGTGGAACGTGGGCTCGAGCGCAGCAGGGTGCTGGAGTTGGCGGATGGCCGGATCGTCACTGGGCGGGTCGGGCTCGAACTCGGCCTCGTGGACGCGATCGGCGGCGAAGCCGAGGCGCTGGAATGGCTCGAGGCGGAGCATGACATAGATTCTGATCTGCCGATCGTCACCGCCTGGCCACCGCCGCAGCAGGGTTTCGACTGGCTTGGAGCGGTGCTGGGGGGCGAGTTGCGTGCGGCACTTGGCTTGCCCGCCTCAGGCCCCGTTGCGCTTGACGGGTTGGTCGCGCTTTGGCAGGTTGACCCGGCGCCTTGAAGTGGGGCCAAAATGGCCCTCGCAACCGGAGCCCGGGATGATCAAGTCGGAACTCGTCGAGAAGCTCGCGGCTGAAAATCCGCATCTGTTCCAGCGTGACATCGAGAACATCGTCAATGCCATTCTGGACGAGATCGGCGACGCCATGGCGCGCGGCGACCGGGTGGAACTGCGCGGCTTCGGCGCCTTTTCTGTCAAGAACCGCCCCGCTCGCGTGGGGCGCAACCCACGCACCGGCGAGCAGGTGGATGTGGGGGAAAAGTATGTCCCCCAGTTCAAGGCCGGCAAGGAAATCCGCGAGCGGCTGAACCGCAGCTAAGCGCTTTCCTGGAAAGTAGCCCCACTTTCCCGGTTCGGAAGCGCCACCGCTAGAACCAACGGGCAAGGGCCCACGGCAGTACGCATGGTCAAGAAAATCGTCGGTTGGTTGGTCCTGGTTCCGCTTTCTGCGGTGCTTGTGCTGTTCGCCCTGGCGAACCGGCACCTGGTGGCGGTCAATTTCAACCCGTTCGTCACCACCACGCCGGATCCGGCGCCGGGATATGGCGTGCCGCTCTTCGTGGTGCTCTATGCGATGTTGCTGATCGGGGTGCTGGCGGGAGGCATTGCCACCTGGTTCGCCCAGGGTCACCACCGCCGCCGCGAAAAGCATTGGCGTCGTGAAACGCAGCAATTGAGCGAAGAAATCGAGCGCATGCGCCGGCGCTATGGGGAAGCCCGCCCCGCCAATGAACTCGATGACCTGTTGGAGCTACGCTGAAGCCCTATGGCCGATCCTGCGATCGTTAAAATCTGCGGCATCAAGACCCCTGACCTGCTGGAAGCAACCATCGCCGCCGGAGCGGACATGGTGGGTTTCATGCACTTCATGCGGTCGCCGCGGCACGTCACAATAGACCAACTCGCCGACCTGATCAGTCAGGCGCGTGGACGCATCGAGACCTGCGTCGTGCTGGTCAATCCGGACAAGAGCTGCGTGGCTGAGGTGGCGGCGCTCGCGCCGGACTGGATCCAGTTGCATGGCCCCGAGACGCCGCACCGCGTCGAGGC
>JAEZFJ010000291.1 GCA_023437755.1 Pseudomonadota bacterium | reverse complement strand
GGTGCGGCCGCTGCTGATCGGGGGGCTGTGCCTCGGGCTGACCTTGTCCGGGGTGGAGCTGACGCTGCCGGTGGTCGGGACGGTGCTGCTGGTGGGCATGGCGCTGGTGACCACAGGGGTGGGGACGGTGCTGGTGATGCGGCTGCGGGCATTCAGGCGCGGCAGCGCTGCGAGCGGGCGGCAGCGCCGGGTGTGGTTGGCGGCAGCGCTGCCGCTGCTGCTGGTGTCGGGGCTGGAAGACCTGACCAGCTATGCCGACCTGCTGGTGCTGAGCCTGATGATGCCGCCGGAAGCGTTGGGGCCGTATTTCGCGGCAGCCCGGACGTTGGCGCTGGCGGGCTTTGTCAGCTATGCGGCGACGCTGGTGGCGGGGCGGCGGTTTGCCCTTGACCTTGCCGGGCGTGATCGGGCGGAGCTGCAGCGCAGCGTCTCCCGGTCCACCGGCGCCACGCTGTGGGCGACGGTGGCTGCGGTGGTGGTCGCGTGGATGGTGGGGCCGCTGGTGCTGCAGCTGTTCGGGCCGGAATTCAGCGGCGCGCAGGAGGTGCTGCTGCTGCTCGGGGCGGGGATGATCGCAAAGGCCGCGAGTGGGCAGGCGGCGGAACTGCTGGTGGTAGCGGGCCGGCAGCGGGAGGCGATGAGCCTGGGCGCGGTGGTGCTCGGCGTGCAACTGGGCCTCTGCCTGGCGCTGGTGCCGCTTTGGGGCGTCGCCGGCGCAGCGGCGGGGATGGCCGTGGGCATGGCGCTGCGCAGCGCGCTGCTCGGATGGCTGGTGTGGCGGCTGGAGCGGATCCGCGTGTGGTCGGTAGCGGTGCCACGCCTGAGGGCCGCGTAGCCAGACGCTTGCTGCCTTGGCGCCGGCGAAATCGAGGTGCAGGATGGGGGCAGCAAGAGGAGGCCCCCATGTGCCGCAACATCAAGCCCCTGTTCAACTTCGAGCCGCCCGCCACGCGCAACGAGGTGCACGAGGCGGCGCTGCAGTTTGTCCGCAAGGTATCCGGCTTCAATGCCCCTTCAAAGGCAAACGAAGCAGCGTTTCACGAGGCGGTCGAGGATATCGAGCGCGTGGTGCGGAGGCTCCTTAACTCTCTCGAGACCAGCGCGCCGCCGAAGGACCGGGAGGTGGTCGCCGCCAAGGCACGGGAGAAGGCCAGACTGCGGTACGGGACGGCCTGAGGAGGATACCCTCCCGGCGGCTTCGTTTCAGCCGAGGACCGCGCGCAAGGACTGTTCAATCTGGCCGCCGCAGTAGCTGTCGCCGTAGCGTTCGCGGGATTGCCGGGCGAGGTTGGCGAGGGCCGGGTGCGTCTGCAGACGGCGGGTCAGAGCGGCGGTGCGGGGGGCGGTTTCGTCCAGCAAGCGGGCGATGTCGGGGAAACGATCAGCCATGGTCGACCACAGGGTGCTGGTGACGATGTCGGCGACCCCCGGCTCCGGGGTGCCGAGCAGATGGCCCTTCTCTTCATCGACGCCGTTGCGGGTGGCGGTGGCCTCGAAGATCAGCATCCAGCGCTGGAGGCGAGGCACGAAGTCCTGCCACTTGTCGGCCGTCCACATTTCGCGTCCGCCGTCGAGGGTCAGTTCGTCGATGATGTCATTGGCGTCATTGGCGATCTTGGTGGTGAAGGACCGGTGCTGCGGGTCGTCGGGGACGAGGCCGAGGGTCTCACCGAGATAAAGGGCGATCGCCGGCATCTGCGAGAGGGCGAAGCCAGTGCGGACATCGACCAGGACCGGAGGACCGGTGAAGGGTGCAGGCTGGTCGCTGGGGTCCTGCTCCATCAGGGTGCCGATGTCGCTGGAATCGTGCTCGTTCCAGCTCTTGCCGGCGAAAGCGAGGATAGCGCGGATGAACTGACCGCGGAAGGGGACGGGCCAGTAGTAGAGGTCGTAGTCTGCCATGGCGGCCTCCTTTTCGCGGTGGAAAGGAGCCAAAAGGGTTGCCGGTTCCCAAGGCGGTTCCCGCGACTTTGTGGCTCGACATTCTCACCACGAGGTCCAGATGCGTGCGGCTATTCCTCGGGCTCGGTGGTGAAGAGGAGCGGGTAGCCGTGTTCGCGGGCGAAGTCGGTGGCGCGCTTGGACTTCTCTTCGGCTACTTCGCGAGTGAAGACGGCGACGACACAGGCGCCCTTGGTGTGGGCGGTCAGCATGATCACCTGGGCCTGGGCTTCGGGTACGCGGAATTCAGCCTTGAGCAGGCGGACGACGAATTCGCGCGGGGTGAAGTCGTCGTTGACGAGAATGACCTTGTGCAGCGGCGGACGGGCAGTGCGCGTGATGGTGCTGGTACGCGGCCGGGTGTGGGTGTCAGCCATGATCCGGTTCCGAGGGTAGGGTGGCAACCAGCATAGCACGACGTTTGCCGGAACGCGCGTGGGTCAGCCACGTTGAGCGGAGAGTCTTTCCTGGGAAGCGTCAATGCTGAACCTACTCATTGTCCTGGTCATCGTCGCCGTGATCGCGGGAGCGCTTGGTTTCACCGGGTTGTCGCGCGGGGCGGCAACGGCGGCCAAGATCGTGTTCGCGATCATGCTGATCGGCATCGTGCTGATGCTGATCCTCGCGGCCATGGGCCTCGCGATTCTTTTCTGAACCAACACCTTTGCTTGCGGAGCTTGAAACATGGCGGACCTCCCGACCATCACCCTTAACGACGGCAACACCATCCCCCAACTGGGGTTCGGCGTTTGGCAGGTGTCCAACGACGAGGTCACCGGGGCGGTGGTGACTGCGATCGAGGCGGGGTACCGCTCGATCGACACTGCGCAGGGCTATGACAACGAGGAAGGCGTGGGTAAGGCGATCCGCGAGGCCGGGGTGCCGCGCGAGAAGCTGTTCGTCACCTCCAAGCTCCGCACCAAGGACCAGGGCTACGACAACACGCTCCGGTCGCTCGACGGTACGCTGCAGCGGCTCGGGCTCGACTACCTCGACATGTTCCTCATCCATTGGCCGGTGCCGGCGCATGATCGGTATTCGGACACCTGGCGGGCGTTCGTCCAGGCGCAGAAGGACGGCAAGTTCGGCTCGTTCGGCGTGTCCAACTTCCTCCCCGAGCACCTGGACCGGATCATCAACGACCATGGCGTAAAGCCGGCGGTGAACCAGATCGAGCTGCACCCCTATTACCAGCAGCGCGACGTGCGCGACGTTCACGAGCGGCTGGACATCAAGATCGAGTCCTATAGCCCGCTCGGCAGCGGCGCGGTGCTCAAGGACGAAACCATCGGCGAGATCGCCAGGAAGTACGGCAAGGAGCCGGCTCAGATCATGATCCGGTGGCATCTGCAGCAGGGGTTCATCGTCATCCCGAAGTCGACCCATGCCAAGCGTATCCGCAGCAATTTCGACGTGTTCGGCTTCGAGCTCGACGAGGAGGACATGGACCGGATCGCCAAGCTCGACCGGCCGGACGGCAAAGAGGGATCCGACCCGGCCACCAACAACACGCTGTTCTAGAAGCGCAGCTTGAAGCCTTCGTGCGAGGCTTCGAAGCCGAGCTTGCGATAGAAGCGGTGGGCGTCGGTGCGAACCTTGCCGGATGTCAGCTGAATTATGCTGCAGCCGGCCGCACGGGACTGCGCGATCGCCCACTGCATCATCGCGGTGCCCACACCGGTGCCGCGATGGTCGGGGCTGACGAAGACGTTCTCGAACTGGGCGCGTCTTGCGCCGAAATGGCTGAGGCCCGGGAGATAGCTGATCTGGATGGTGCCGACGACGGTACCATCCCGTTCGGCCGCGATCAGCCGATGGGCAGGATCGGCCGCGATCTCGTCGAAGGCCATGCGGTAGCGCGGATCATCGAGCGTGGCCGGATCGAGCGGCTGCGTGTCGGCCCGCATATGTCCTTCATGCATCAGCCGGACTATGACGGGAATGTCCGAGGGCAGTACGTCGCGGAAGGTAAGCTGGCTCATCGATTGGGACGGGGGCTGAGGAAGCGGGCGAGGGCGAGGGTCATAAGCGCCAGCATAGCCGGGCCGAGGGCCAGCAGCGAGCCCGTGGCAGCGAGGGCGCCGGTGCCGGCCCACATGATCGAGGACAGCGCCTCGCACAGGGTTGCGGCTCGCGACGCCACCTGACGGCGGCGGAACATCGCGCGGCGTTGCGGCATGCGGAACCACAGCTGGATGGCGGTGGACGCAGAGGCGGCAGCAGCAACACAGGCGGCCGCTGCAAGTGCCGCCGACCATGCCGGGAGTGCCAGCAGCAGGAGCAGCGGGATCATCACGGCGCTGACGGCGATCAGCACCGCCTCGACCTTGGCCCTCAGGATGGTCGCGGGGGTCAGGGGCGCGGTGGTGACCAGGTCATGTGCGTCCTCGCCGGAGATGGCAAGCCAGGCGAGACCGCCGGCCAACTGGCCCGCCGCCATAACCAGAACCGGCACGACGATGATGAGCGCGCTGTTGCCCTCGCCGAAATTGAGCCAGAGCAGCAGGGCCGGCGGGATGAGATAGAGAAGCTGCATCAGCGTCTGCGACACCAGCCAGGGGTCCCGCAGCAGCAGGCGCCATTCCTTGCGGCGCAGCGCCTGGCGCTGTGAGCCGACAGGGAAGGCGCGGCGGGCGGGACCGCGGCGGCTCCTTACATGGCTGAGGCCGGCGGTGGAGAGCGCGAGGCGGCCGTAGCTTGCCGCTGAAAAGCCGATGGCGGCGGCAAGGCACGCGACCCCGGCAAACAGCAGCAACAGGAGGCCGGGCCAATCCCCCATGACAGCGCGCGCGGGCAGCCAGACCCAGCTCGACACATCCGGGGCGGCAGCGACCACCTGGTCCGCCTGGAACAGGGTGAACCGCGAGTAGCTGCCATAGTAGAGGATGCCGGCACCCTGGATCAGGATGACGAAACCGGCACCGACCACGGCGGCGACGATCTGGGCGATCAGCCGCGTCATGCGGGGGCCGATCAGGCGAAACAGCAGCATGGTGACGGCAACAGCGAGTGCGGTTGCCAAGGCACCCATGGCAGCAACGACG
>JAEZFJ010000235.1 GCA_023437755.1 Pseudomonadota bacterium | reverse complement strand
CCCCCCCGGCCGGCCCCCCCCCCCCCCTCCCCGCGGAGGGTGGTGCGCTGCTTGGGCTTCAGTTCCTCCGTCTCGAGCAGCATACGGGTGGCCGAAACCAGGTTGGTGTTCGCCGCGCGCGCCGCGTTGTGCAGCATCTGCACGGTGGAGTCGCCGAGGCCGCGCGTGGGCACATTGACGATGCGCTCGAAGCTGAGGCTGTCGGCGGGATTGGCGACAACGCGCAGATAGGCGATGGCGTCGCGGATCTCCTTGCGCTCATAAAAGCGCGGACCACCAATGACGCGGTAGTTGAGCCCGAGGGTGATGAAGCGCTCTTCGAGTTCACGCATCTGGTGCGAGGCGCGCACGAGGATTGCCATCGAGTTCAGCGCCTCGCTCTGGCGCTGATACTGCTCGATTTCCTCGCCGATCTGACGGGCTTCTTCCTCGCTGTCCCACACCGAGGTGACGGTGAGCTTTTCGCCCGCCTCGCCCACATCGGTCTGCAGCGTCTTGCCGAGCCGGCTTTCGTTGTTGGCGATCAGGGTCGAGGCGGCCTTGAGGATGTTGCTGGTCGAGCGGTAGTTGCGCTCGAGCTTGATCACCTTGGCGCCGGGAAAGTCCTTTTCGAAGCGCAGGATGTTGTCGACCTCGGCGCCGCGCCAGCCATAGATTGACTGGTCGTCGTCCCCGACCACGCAGATATTGGCTTGGCTCGCCGGCTTTCCCTGCGCCAGCAGCCGTAGCCACAGATACTGGGCGACGTTGCTGTCCTGGTACTCGTCCACCAGCATGTATTTGAAGCGGCGGTGGTAGTCGGCCAGCACATCCGGATACTCGCGGAAGATGCGGATGTTCTCGAGCAGCAGGTCACCGAAGTCGGCGGCGTTCAGCACTTTCAGCCGTGCCTGGTAGTCGGCGTAGAGCCGGGTGCCCTTGCCATTGGCGAAGCTGCCGCTGTCGGCTGGCGACACGTCCTTGGGCAGCAGCCCGCGGTTCTTCCAGGTGTCGAGCATGTTGGCGAACTGCCGCGCCGGCCAGCGCTTCTCGTCGATGTTCTCGGCGCCCAGCAACTGCTTGATCAGCCGGATCTGGTCGTCGGTATCGAGAATGGTGAAGTCGGATTTGAGGTCGGCAAGCTCGGCGTGGCGGCGCAGGATGCGTGCGCCGATGGAGTGGAAGGTACCGAGCCAGGGCATGCCCTCGACCGTCGAGCCCACCAGCTTGCCGATGCGCTCCTTCATCTCGCGCGCGGCCTTGTTGGTGAAGGTCACCGACAGGATCTCGCTGCCATAGGCCTTCCGCTCGCGCAGGATGTGGGCGATGCGGGTGGTGAGCACCCGCGTCTTGCCGGTGCCGGCGCCGGCCAGCACCAGCAGCGGTCCCTCGGTGGTCATCACCGCGTCGCGCTGTTCCTGATTCAGGCCCTTGAGGTAGTCCGGTGCCTGTGCGCGCGCCAATTGGCTGGTGATCGGCCCCGGCGCAGGGCGCTCGAGCGGATTGGCATGTGAGGGCATTCAGGGCCTTTCCTCTGCGCCGGGCCGGCAGAACGGCCGCGCAGCGCGGGGATTGACGAATCTCATTTTGTTCTCGCCGCAATATAGGCGCCGGAGCCGCCGCTGTATAGAACGCGGGCGCGTCACCGATCCGTCATCGACTCTCGGGGAATCCGGCTCCTGGCGGACTTGCGCGGGGGCGCGCCATGCCTACACTGCCGCGCAACGGACAAGGGTGAACCGGCGTCGTGCTCAACCGCATCTACATTATAGTCGGCACGCTGGCGATCATCGTGCTCGCCGGCGCCTTCATCGTGCCCCGCTTCATCCAGTGGGGCGATTATCGCGTCCGCATGGAGGAACTCGCCTCCGGCATGCTCGGCACCCCCGTGACCATCCGTGGCGACATCGAGTTCTCCCTGCTCCCCCAGCCGCGGCTGGTGTTCACCAACGTCCTGGTCGGCTCGCCCGAGGAGCCCGCCGCCACGGTAGACACTGTCGAGGCCGAGTTCTCGCTGCTCGACTTCCTGCGCGACAATTATGTGCTGACCAGCTTCGTGCTCGACGGCCCGGTGGTGGACTTTGCCATCGATGAGAGCGGGCTGTTTGGCAGCGGGGTGACCCTGGCCTCCGACGACAATGGTGTCGGGCTCGGCGAAACGGAAATCCGCAACGGCACCATGCGCCTGTTCGACCGCCGGACCGAGCAGACCTTCGAGGCGACTCGCCTCGACGGGCAGTTGCGATTGTCGGGCATGAGCGGTCCGCTGCAGTTCCAGGGGGCCGGCAACTACCATGGCGAGCGCTATTCTGTGCGCATGAACACTTCGGCGCCCGACCAGGCCGGCGCCTCGCGCGTTTCGGCCTACATCAATCCGCAGAGCGGCGCCTTCTCCTTCACCACCGAGGGCACGCTGGTGCCCGGCATCGCGCCGAAGTTCGACGGTGCGCTGACCTTCCGACAGCGCCCGCCCGCCGCGGAAGCTGCCGAAGACATCCGCGGCGACCTGATTCTCGAGGCGCAGATATCCGGCTCCACCGATCGGATCGTTCTCTCCAGCTATACGCTGCAGCCGGACGAAAACCGCGCCGGCACCCGTCTCACGGGGGCCGCCAGCATCCAGCTTGGCGAACGCCTCGGCTTCGATGCGGTGGTCTCGGGCGGGGTGTTCTCGCTGCCGCCGCGCGATGCCAACGAGAACCCGACCGATCACCCGTACGAGATCGTGCGCATGCTGGCGGAACTGCCGGCTCCACCGGTGCCGCCCATTCCCGGACGCATCGGGCTCGACCTCGCCGAAGTCGGGCTCCGGGCCTTCGCCCTGCGCGATGTGCGTCTCGATGCGCGCAGCGAAGGCGATCGGTGGCTGGTCGAGAGCTTCGAGGCGCAATTGCCGGGGGACACCAAGGTGTCGCTGAGCGGCACCCTCCTGTCCGAGGGCGACCGGCCAGCCTTCACCGGCAATGCCAGCGTGACCAGCCAGCGCGTCGATGCACTGGCGACGCTCTGGCGCCGCCCGGGCGAGGACAATGTGTTGTTCGGCATTCCGGCAAGCCTCACGGGGCGGGTGCTGCTGGCGGCCGATGCGCTGGGGCTATTGGGCGCCACCCTGACGGTGGGAAGCGAGTCTGCTGCCGCAGAACTCCGCCTCGGCTTTGGCGATGAAAAGCGGCTCGACCTCACCGCCCAGTTCGGCGAACTGGACACGACCCACAGCGCTTATCTTGCGGCGCTCCTGCCGAACGTCGCTGCCGACTCCAGCTTCGGCAACAGTTTCCCTGCGGGCAGCTTCACCCTGACCGCAGACGCCGCGCAGGTTTTTGGCCAGGCCGGCGTCGATCTCCATGCCGAGGGAGAGTGGTCGAGCGGCACGATGCGGCTCGAGCGGCTCGCCGCTGCCGACTGGGGCGGTGTCGCCGTTGATGTCGCGGGAGAGGTCGCAGGATCGCTCGATGCGCCGGTGCTATCGGGCTCCGGCACCGTAGCCGTCGAGGCAGCATCGGCACCGGGCCTGACTGCCGCCTATGATGCCTATGGCGTGCCGGCTCCGTGGCGCACAGCCTTGGCGCGGTCGGTGCCGGCCGAACTGAACTTCGACCTTGAGCCGCCCGGCGATGATGGCGGGCAGACGGTGACGGTGCGGGGGGCGCTGGGCCGTGGCGAGCTCTATCTCCGGGCCAACCTGGCTGGCGGCATCTCTGGTCTGGCTCAGGCGCCCCTTCGGGTCACCGCGTCGCTGGAAGGCGACCGCGGCGACGACCTGGCCGAGCAGTTGGGCTTCGGCAACGCCACCCCTTTCCGCGATGGCGACGCGGTGCTGGTCAGTGCTTCGCTCGACGGCACTGCCGCCGACGGCTTTGCCGCCCAACTCACCGGCAGTCGCGCCGAATCCAGCCTCGGTTTTTCCGGTCGGGTAGCCATTTCCGCTGATGGCATGCTTGAGGGAAGCGGCAGGCTTGCCGCTCGCAGCGTCGACGCCACCGCCATCGCTGCCTGGGCTGGCGCCACTGGAATCGCCCTGCCGATCGTGTCGGGCACCGCCAGCCTCGCCTTCACCGGCAACAGCGGCATCCAACTCACAGAGCTTGCCGCCGAAAGCGGCGGC
>JAEZFJ010000439.1 GCA_023437755.1 Pseudomonadota bacterium | reverse complement strand
TCGGTCAGGCGGCCGGCATAGTTGATGCGGACGCGATCGCCCATCTTCGCTTCGGTCATGGCTGTATCCTTGAGATCACGGGCGGCCGAAATGCGCCGCCCTGTCTGCAGAAGCCGCGCGCTCGGGGCGCACGACGCGAAGGCCCCAATATAGGCGCCGCTCCCCCGATGTGAACCGCCAGAGGCGAGAAAAGCCCGGTCTGCCGTCACAATCGGGCCGCATTGACCAGTCGTCGGCCGCAAAAAAGACACCGCCCCGCATGGATGCGAGGCGGTGCCGCAGAGTTGACGTCCAGCGGTCAGGTGGGCTGGACCAGCCCGGCTTCCACCAGCGGCCGGATGGCCTCGATCTCGCGCGCCACGGTTTCGCGCATCTCCTCCGGCGTGTTCAGCACCGGTGTCAGGCCGAGCGAAGCGAGCTGCTGCTGCGCTTCCGGGGTGGCGCCCCAGGCCTTGAGCGTGTCATTGATCTTCGCCACGATTTCGGCCGGCATGCCCTTGGGCCCGACAATGCCGAACCACAGGGTCTGCTCGTACCCTTCAAGCCCCTGCTCGGCGACGGTGGGCACGTCCGGCAGTTCCGGCAGCCGCTCGGCCGAGGTGACGGCCAGCGCCTGCACAATGCCGGCCTTGATGTGCGGCAGGTAGTTGGACGGCGCATCGAGCGCGAACTCGATATGGCCGCCCAGCAGGTCCGCCACCAGCGGCGGCGAGCCGCGATAGGGCACGTGGTTGATCTCGATGTCCTCGAGCTGGCCGATGATGGCCGCGCAGATATGGCCCTTGGTGCCGGCACCGGGGTTGCCGATGTTCACCTGGCCCGGGTTGTCGCGAGCATAGGCGATCAGCTCCTGCAGCGTCTTGGCCGGCGCATTGTTGGCGGCGGTCAGCAGAGCCGGACTCTCGGCGAACACGGTGATCGGCTCGAAATCGGCCTCGGGGTCATAGGCAAGGTTGGCCTGCACCACCTTGTTGGCAGCGAGCGGTGCGCTGCCGCTGACGAGGATGGTGTAGCCATCGGGGGCTGAGCGCGCCAGTTGCCCGCCCGCCAGGGCACCGGCGGCGCCAGCGACGTTTTCGAGCACGAATTGCTGGCCGAACTCGGCGGTGAGAATATCGGCGACCAGGCGAGCCAGGATATCGCTGGTGCCCCCCGGCGGATAGGCCGAGATCACGGTGACCGGCTTGCTCGGCCAACTGTCCTGCGCGAACGACATGCCGGTCGAAGCCAACAGCCCCGCAGTTCCACCCAAGACAATGAATTCACGTCTTTTCATGTTTTCCTCCTGCCTCGCCCAGCGCTTGTTTTACTTGGGCTTTGCTGGCCCACAGCTGTAGCGCAACTGCTGGTGCCCGAAAATTTCTCCCGGGCGGCGTTCCATCCGCCGAAACGACTAGGCCGGGAGATCTTCGCCGGCGAGCCAGCGGTCCTCCAGCGCATGAAAGGCGGCCAGTTCTTCGAGCCGGTCGTCTCCCAGAAGCTCCTGGTTCACGGCGATGCCCCGGGTGTGCTGCATGTAGGTCAGGAATTTGTAGGAGGGGCGCATCGTCTCGAGCAGGGCGCGGTCGATCGGCAGCGGATCGCCGGCATGGACCGGCCGCATGATGTCCCGCTCAAAGAACACGTGGAAGCTCGCCAGCGTCCACTCCCCCTCTTCACGCACCGCGCGGGAGTAGAACCGGCAGAAGACGTGGAAGTCGACCTCGACACCCTCGATCCGGGCGCGGTTGAAGATCATCGCCGGACTCTCCACCGTCGCCCTGTGTCCGCGGATCTGCGCGAAGGCGGGAAACACCCAGTGCTTGCTGTTGCCGGTGCGACCCATCCACTGGCGGGTCGCATCGACATAGGCCTGCCCACCGATTCCGTCATACCAGCTGGTGCGAATATGGGCGTCGCGATGGAAGCAGGCTGCCATGACGTCGAAGCGTCGCTGGTCGCGGGCGAAGCGTTCGCGGCGCACGAGGTCGAACAACGCCTCGCGGTCGAGATGCTCCTGCAGGCGCCGGTCGTCGATGCTCATCGAAATCCTCCCTCACGCGCCTTGCTTGCGGCCGCGGGAGGAGGCGCTGACCTGCCCGACTGGCGAAGACGTCAGTCGGCTTCCTGCAGGCCCTCGGCACGCACACGGCGGAAGGACGGAAGCACGATCGAGAGCAGCAGCGCCGCCGACACCAGCAGCGTCACGAGGCTGACAGGGTGGGTGACGAACACGCTGGCATCGCCGTGCGAGATCAAGAGGGTCCGACGCAGATATTCCTCGGCCATCGGCCCGAGGATCAGCGCCAGGATCAGCGGCGCCGGCTCGGCCCCGGCCTTGCGGAAGACGTAGCCCAGCACCCCGAACAGAGCCATGACCATGACATCGAAGCTGCTGTTGCTGATGCTGTAGACACCGATGGCGGTGAACACGCAGATCAGCGGGAACAGCAGGTGATAGGGCACCGAGATCAGCTTGGCCCACATCCCCACGAGCGGCAGGTTGAGCGCCAGCAGCAGCACGTTGCCGATCCACATGGAGACGATCAGCCCCCAGAACAGAGCGGGCTGCTGCGTCAGGATATCAGGACCCGGCTGCACGCCCTGCACCACCAGCGCGCCGATCATCAGCGCCATGGTGGCGGTCCCCGGCAGGCCGAGGGTCAACATGGGGATGAAGGCGGTCTGGGCGGCGGCGTTGTTGGCGGCCTCTGGCGCGGCGACGCCTTCGATGGCGCCCTTGCCGAACTCCTGCGGCCTGCGGGAGATCTTCTTCTCCAGCGCATAGGCCGAGAAAGAGGCGAGCAGCAGCCCTGCCCCCGGCAGCACGCCGAGCAGCACGCCGAGGCCGGTGCCGCGCAGGATCGGCGCGAACATGCGTTGCCAATCCTCGCGGGTCGGGAACAGGGAACTCACCTTGGCGATGCTGGCGCCGCGGGAGTGTTCGTTGTCGAGATTGGCGAGCACGTCACCCAGCCCGAAGATGCCGGTGGCGATGACCACGAAGTTGAGCCCATCCATGAGGTTGGGCGAGTCGAACGTGTAGCGCGCAGCACCGGAGTTCACGTCGGTGCCGATCATGCCGAGCAGCATGCCCAGCAACACCATGCCGAAGCCGGTGAGCAGCGAACCGGAGGTCAGCACCATGGAGGTGACGAGGCCAAGGACGATCAGCGAGAAGTACTCGGCCGGGCCGAAGGTCAGGGCGAAGCTGGCGAGGATGGGACCGGCGATGGCAATGAACAGCGTTCCCACCGTGCCGGCAAAGAAGCTGCCGATCGCGGCGGCGGCAAGCGCTCTGCCCGCCTTGCCCTGCTTGGCCATCTCGTGGCCGTCGAGCGTCGTCACCACCGAGGACGCCTCGCCGGGCAGGTTCATCAGGATGGCGGTGGTGGAGCCGCCATATTGCGACCCGTAGAAGATGCCGGCCAGCATGATCATGGCCGTGTCGACCGGCAGGCCAAAGGTGAACGGCAGCAGCATCGAGATGGTGGCGATGGGGCCGAGACCGGGCAGCACTCCCACCGCCGTGCCCAGCAGCACGCCCGCAAAGCAGTAGGCGAAGTTGGTGAGGGTGCTCGCTGTCTGCAGGCCGAGCAGGATGCCACTGAAGAAGTCCATATCGGCCTCGCGGGACTAGGCGCCGAAGACCGACACCCAAGTCCCGACAAGCGGGATGGGCAGGCCCAGCATTCTGACAAAGAGGACTCCGCAGATTGCGGAGAAGAGGACGGCTCCAGCCACTGCACGCCAGTCGAGTGCGAAGCGGACGCTGGCCGTCGCTGCCCCGATGGTGAGAACCAGCACCGCCAGGGGCAGGCCGAGGCCGTCGAGCAGCAGGCCGAACAGGACGATGGCGCCGGGCACGATCAGAAGCGGTAACCAGCGGGTTACGCGGATCGCCTCCGACGAGGTGATGACGCCGCGCGCGAGTATGGCGACACCCACCAGGGTCAAGAGCCCGGAAATGACCACCGGGAAGAAGCCTGGCCCCATGCGGTTCGGCGTGCCCATCGGGTAGCCAAGGGCAATAATGAGCGCACTGGCGCCGATCACCAGGAACAAGCTGCCCTGGACCCCGTCCTGCGTAATTCTCACGAGCTTTTCCCTCCCCTTGCTTCTAGGCCGGAAAGCCGAGCAGCGCCTTGACTTCCAGGTATTCGCGGAAGCCGTAGAGGCCGAATTCTCGGCCGTTGCCGGATTGCTTGTAGCCCCCGAAAGGGAGGCTACGATCGAAAGGCGCACCGTTGTAGTAGACGCGACCCGCCCGGATACGGCTGGCGATTTTGCGGGCGCGCTCCGGATCGCTCGACTGCACGAAGCCGGCGAGCCCGAACGGAGTGTCGTTGGCGATCTCGATCGCCTCGTCTTCGGTCTCGTAGTTGAGGATCGACAGCACCGGCCCGAAGATTTCCTCGCGCGCAATGGTCATCTGCGGGGTGACATCGCCGAACACGGTCGGCTGGACGAAAAAGCCCCGGTTGATCTCAGCGGGGCGGCCCGGCCCTCCGGCGACCAGCGTCGCGCCTTCGTCGATGCCGCTCTGGATCAGCTTCTGGATCTTGTCGAACTGTCCCTGGCTGACCACCGGGCCCATTGTGGTTTCCGGCTGCAACGGGTCGCCGAGGCGAATGCTGGCAACGGCCGCGCGTGCCGCGTCGAAGGCCGCATCCCGCTGCGAATGGTGCACCAGCATGCGTGTGGGCGACTGGCAGTTCTGCCCGGCATTCGTGTAGCAGGCATGGACGCCCTGAATCACCGCCGCGCGCAGGTCGGCATCGGGCAGGATAATGTTGGCGGACTTGCCGCCGAGCTCCTGCGCCACGCGCTTCACTGTCGGCGCCGCGAGAGTGGCGACGCGGATGCCGGCGCCGGTCGAGCCGTTGAAGGACACCATGTCGACCTCAGGATGCGAGGCGATGGCTTCGCCGACCGTCGGACCGTCGCCGTTGACGAGGTTGAACACACCGGCGGGCAAGCCGGAGTCATGGATGATCTCGGCGAGCAGCATGGCGCTGAGCGGCGCAATCTCGCTGGGCTTCAGCACCACGGTGCAGCCGGTCGCAATCGCAGGAGCAACCTTGGAGGCAACTTGGTTGAGCGGCCAGTTCCAGGGGGTGATCAGGCCACAAACGCCGATCGGCTCGTGCCGAACCACACCGGGGCCCATTCGCTCCTCGAATTCAAACGTCGCGAGAACTCTGGCCGCCTCTTCGAAATGGAACAGGGCGACGG
>JAEZFJ010000118.1 GCA_023437755.1 Pseudomonadota bacterium | reverse complement strand
GAAGTATACCGGCCGCTCTATCTGAACCAGGCGCCGCTGATGTTCACCAATCGACGCACGGCAGAATTGACCAAATATGCCGCGAACGCCTTCCTCGCCATGAAGATCACCTTCATCAACGAGATCGCCGACCTGTGCGAGGCGACCGGCGCCAATGTGCAGGAGGTGGCGCGCGGCATGGGGCTGGACAACCGGATCGGCGGCAAGTTCCTTCATGCCGGGCCGGGCTATGGCGGCTCCTGCTTCCCTAAGGATACGCTGGCCATGGTCAAGATCGGGCAGGATTTCGACAGCCCGATGCGATTGGTGGAAACCACCGTTTCAGTGAACGATCAGCGCAAGCGCGCCATGTCGCGCAAGGTGATCACGGCCTGCGGTGGCGACGTGCGCGACAAGACCATCGGAGTGCTCGGACTGACCTTCAAGCCGAACACCGACGATATGCGCGAGGCTCCGTCGATCGACATCATCCGCGGCCTTCTCGATCGGGGGGCGCGCGTCGTGGCCTATGACCCGCAGGGCATGAAGGCAGCACGCGAATTGATCGATAGCGTCGAGTTTGCTAACAGCGCCTATGCCGTTGCCCAGGACGCGCATGCCGTTGTGCTGGTGACGGAATGGAACGAGTTCCGCTCGCTTGATCTGGCCCGGCTGAAGCGGGGCATGAAGACGCCGGTGCTGGTGGATCTGCGCAATGTCTATCGGCACGATGAGGTCGCAAAGCATGGCTTCAGCTATGTCAGCATCGGACGCCCGCAGCCCGTCCCGGCGGAATCGCTGGCGCAGGCCGCCGAGTGACCGACGCAGGGAAGGGTGCCGGTGAAGATATTCGTCACCGGTGCCGCCGGGTTCATCGGCTTTCACGTCAGCCGGCTGTTGCTCTCCCAAGGGCATGAGGTCGTCGGTTTCGATGGTCTCACTGCATATTACGACCCGGCGCTGAAGCGTAGCCGGGTCGCGATCCTGGAGCAGGAGCCTGGCTTTCGCCTCGTTGAAGGCATGCTCGAGGACCAAGAGGGGCTGTCGGCGCTTTTGCGTTCCGAAACGCCCGAAATTGCCATCCATCTCGCCGCGCAGGCGGGGGTGCGCTACAGCCTCGAATCTCCCGGCAGTTACATCCAGTCCAACATCGTGGGTACTGCCAGCCTGCTCGAGGCGCTGCGGCAAACGCCGGTGAAGCACCTGATCTTTGCCTCGACCAGTTCGGTCTATGGCGGCAACATCAAGATGCCCTTTGCCGAGACCGATCGCGCTGACCATCCGGTATCGCTCTATGCGGCCACCAAGAAGGCTGGCGAAGCGATGGTGCACTCCTATTCGCACCTGTGGGGGCTACCGACCACCTGCTTCCGCTTCTTCACCGTCTACGGTCCTTACGGCCGGCCCGACATGGCGCCGATCAAGTTCGCCTCGGCGATCAGCGCCGGCCGGCCCATCGATGTTTATGGCTATGGGCGGATGCGGCGCGACTTCACCTATGTGGATGACCTTGCCGATGCGGTGGTGCGGCTGATCCCGGTGACGCCGCAACGCGGGCTACCGGTGGAAAACGACAGCCTTTCGCCGGTGGCGCCATATCGCATCGTCAATGTGGCGGCCGGCCAGGCGGTGGAACTGATGGATTTCATCGCGGCGCTGGAGGCCGCGTTGGGCCGCAAGGCGGTGCTGAACCTCCTGCCGATGCAACCGGGCGACGTGGGCGCCACCGAAGCAGACACTGGCCTGCTGCACCGGCTCATCGGCCCGGTGCGAACCACGCCACTCGAAGTAGGCGTGCAGAGATTTGCCGAGTGGTTCTCGAGCTATAGGGCGAATAAATGAGCAGTCTCAGATTTGGCACCAGCGGGTTGCGCGGGCTGGTGAGCGACCTCCGCGGGCAGCCGGCGCGCCGCTACACTAAGGCGTTCCTGCGGCACCTGAGCCAGACCGGTCAGTTGCAGCACCAGGGCACGGTGCTGGTCGCCCGCGACCTGCGGCCGTCGAGCCCGGATATAGCCGCGGATAGCATGGCCGCGATCGAAGCCGCCGGTTTCGAGGCGGTGGATTGCGGGGCGGTGCCCACGCCAGCGATGGCGCTGGAGGCGCTTGCGCGGGGTGCGGCCGCCATTATGGTCACCGGCAGCCATATCCCGGCTGATCGCAATGGCCTCAAATTCTATACACCCACAGGCGAAATCACCAAGACAGACGAAGCCGGCATTGCTGCCGCGCTCGACACGGCGGAGGTACCCGACGGAGAGACAGCAGTGGCGGACGCCAACGCGGCGGTTCTGGATCGCTATAGGCAACGATGCCTGTCGCTGCTGGAGCAGGGTGCGCTGGCGGGCATGCGCATCGGGGTGTTCGAGCATTCGACGGTGTCGCGCGACCTGCTTGCCGAGGTGCTGGGCGGACTGGGTGCGGAGATCGTCCGCCTTGGACGGACCGGCCAATTCGTGCCGGTGGACACCGAAGCGTTCGGCGACGCCGTCTTTACGCCGATGGCCGGCTGGCTTGCGGAACACAAACTGGACGTGGTCGTGTCGGCGGATGGAGATGGGGACCGGCCGCTGCTGATGGATCGCACGGGGGCTTTCGTGCGCGGTGATGTATTGGGGCTCCTCACTGCCGGCTTCCTCGGCGCTCGGGCGGTAGTGACACCCGTCACCTCCAACTCAGGGATTGAACGGACCGGCTATTTCGGCGAGGTGGTCCGGACTCGGGTCGGATCGCCTTATGTGGTGGCCGGCATGGCCGGGCTCGACGGTGCGGTCGGGTTCGAGGCCAACGGTGGCACCTTCGTCGGCGATGGGGTCGGGAACCTTCCGCCCCTGCCGACCCGTGATGCGCTGACGCCACTGGTCGCGGTGCTTGGCCTGGCACGTCAGCAGGGGACGACGGTAGACCAGCTCGTCGCTGCGCTGCCGCTACAGTACGCCTTGGCGGACCGGCTGGCAGATGTGCCGCCAGAGCGGAGCCGCGCGTTCCTGTCGCGCTTGGCAAGCGACCCGGCGTTTGTCGCTTCGGTCTTCGCCCAGCACGGACTTTCCGGGATGAATGCCGTCGACGGGCTGCAATTCCGCACCGGTTCGGGGGACATGGTGCATTTCCGGGCTTCAGGAAACGCGCCGGAACTGCGCTGCTACGTGGAGGGCAGCACGCCCACCGTTGCGGCCGAGCTGCTGGATTGGGCCATGCGCACGGCCGCCACTGCGGTGCGTTGATAGCAGGGCCACCCTGAGGCGGCCCTTGTGCTCAATCGGCTTCCGCCTTCACAACCACCTTGTCGAGCAGCACTGTCGGGTCCTCGCTGGCCGCCAGGAAGTCCACCAGTCGGATGCCGGGCTGCTCCTTGGCAATGAGTTCCAGCGACAGGGTCTTCGCAGTGCCCTGCACGAAAGCTCCCACCGCCTGCGCCACCTGCTGAGCGTTCGCGGCAGTGGCAAGCTGGCCGACGATGGTTCCCTGCGCCAGGCCCGCAAACACGGTCCGGAGGTCAGCGGGCTTGGCGCCCTGTTCGGCCGCTACCTGCTCGATCAACAGATCGGAGCCACCATCGTCGTTTACCTCGACCTGCATGTCGGAGACTGCTAAGGCCATGGCGGCGACCAACGCCTTGTCCGCATCGATATCGAACAGGTCGGCCGTGGCGTTGGTGATGGTGCCAGCCACGGCGATGCTTGCCAGGTCGGCAGCAGAGATGGAGATGTCGTAGACCTCGATCGTGCCCTCCGTCTCGTTCCAGGCGAGGTCGAGATTGAAGCCGGCGTCTATGCTGGTGATGCCCACGGCGAGGAGCTGCTGAACCGTCTCCTCCTCGCTGTCCTCCGGCAGGTCGACCACCAGGTTCTCGAGGCTGGTTGCGATGCTGGCCGGAATGCCGTTGCGGTAGTCGCCGAGCGTCAGGTCGAACAAGCCCAACGAGCCGGTGATGCGGGTCGCCGGAGCGTCCGGATCCGGGATGTCGACAGACACATCGGCGATCGACAGCCCTTCGAAGGCTGGAACAAAGGCACGCGCATTGGCTTCGAACCAGCTCGCGTCGACGTTGTCGGGAGCCGAGCGGAGTGCCCCCACCACATTGGTGAGGTCCATGCCCTTGAAGCTGAAATTGCCGAT
>JAEZFJ010000044.1 GCA_023437755.1 Pseudomonadota bacterium | reverse complement strand
CCCTTGTAGACCGGGGTGATCCGGTACTCGTCCTGGGTGTCGTTGAAGCCCTGGGCAACCGCTTCGAGCTTGGCGCCAAGTTCCCCCGACATGGCGTGCCACCAGGCGATTTCGGTCTGGGCGTGGGCCGCGGTCGACAGGCCGAGAGTGGCGGCAGTCGACAGCAGCAGGGCTAGCTTGTTCATTTTATTCCTCCGGGTGTGGCAGGGATCTTAGTGCCCCCGCTCGTCTCAGTGGTAGCAATGCTTTGTTCGAACGCAAAGCTAAAATGTTCAAGTGAACAGGCGAGCGAGCGGACGGCGTTGGAGTGAGCGCGCCATGGAAGCCCCCAGCGCGGTCGGCTGCTGCATAGGTGCTGGATATGAAAGTGATGTGACGGGGATGCTGGCGGCACCGACTGGATCGCGCAGGACACCGGCGGTGCATCTATAGGCGCCCACAGGCGTTGGCCTGCCGGAGGTATCGCCATGTCGAACGAATCCGCAATCCTGATCTGGCTACCGGCTGGGGAAGTGCCGCATGCCCCCTCGTTCGAGGTGGCAAGTGCCAGCACATGCCCTTCCCTGAGGGACGCCTTGATCGCCGCTGGCACTCACGCAGCGAGCCCCAGCGATCTTCCCTGGATTTCGACATCGGGCGCCATCTTCACCCCAGAACAGATACGGGTTCTGCTCGAAACGCTGATCGACGACGAGGCCCGATGAAGCAAAACGGTCGCCACTTGCGGCATGCCGCTCACATCCACATAGTCCCAACATGGCAGCAAGAGATCCGATGACCCGCAACGCGCCCGGCACCTCCGTTCAGGCTGGGGGCAGCGGCGAGGTTGCCGCGTTCGTCAAGAAGGTGGGCGAGGTGGCGCGGCCAAACGCAGCGCAAGACGGGCGCCTGCTGTTCGCGCTTGATGCCACTTTGAGCCGCCAGCCTACCTGGGATCTCGCCTGTTCCCTGCAGGCCGAGATGTTCCAGGCGATTCCAAAGTCCAGCGCCCTGCAGGTGCAACTGCTCTATTTTCGCGGCTTCGGGGAGTGCCGGGCCAGCAAATGGGTGCTCAACGGCGACAGCCTGGCCAAGCTCATGAGCAGCATCCAATGCCAGGGTGGGCGCACGCAGATTTCCAAGGTCTTCGCTCACGCCCGTACCGAGCACGCCGTGCGGCGCATCAATGCCGTGATCTATGTGGGTGACGCCATCGAAGAGAATGCCGATGTGCTGGCGGAGAAGGCCGGTCAACTCGGCCTTCTTGGCCTCCCGCTGTTCATCTTTCAGGAGGGACATGATCCGCAGGTGGAGGCGGCCTTCCGCGAGTTTGCCCGGCTCAGCAAGGGCGCTTACGCCCGCTTCGATGCCTCGGCACCGCAGGAACTCGCGGCCTTGCTGAAGGCGGTGGCAGCTTTCGCTACCGGAGGCCGGGACATGCTGAAGCTGCAGAGCGGCCCCCAGGCGAAAGCGCTTCTGTCCCAGTTGCAGTCATGACTTATGTACTTCTGGGCGCTCTGGTCCTGCTGGGCGCACTCGCCATCTACAACCAGACCCGCCGTCTCGACCCGCGACTGGTGAGACGCGGGTTGCGCTGGCTGATCGGCGGCCTCGGCGTCGCCGTCGCCGCGCTGCTGCTGCTCGCCCGGCGCTTCGATCTTGCCCTGTTTGCCGGCGCCGCTGGTGTTGCGGTGCTGCGCACCGGCCGGCTCGGACCGATTTCGCTCGACGGGCCACTTGGGGAGGCGGGCAACACCTCCAAAGTGCGCAGTTACCGCTTCGAGATGGAGCTGGATCACGACACCGGCGCCGTTTCCGGACGGGTCCTCAACGGGCAGTTTGCCGGCATGGACCTGCTCGATCTTGGCGAGACCGAGACACGCATCCTTCTTGCCGAAGTCGAGGGAGACCCCGACAGCCTCAGCCTGCTCGAAAGCTGGCTCGACGCCAATCGAAGCGGCTGGCGCGAGTACTTTGCGGAGCAGGATGCCACGGCTGATCCAGGGCAGCCGACAGGCCGCGACCCCCTGGAGGAGGCGTATGCGGTTCTCGGTCTCCAGCCCGGGGCGACCGAGGAGCAGATCCGAACGGCGCATCGGGACCTGATGAAGGCGGTGCATCCGGATCAGGGCGGGTCGAGCTACCTGGCCGCGAGAATCAACCAGGCGCGGGATCTGCTGCTCCAGCACATCAACTAGACGGGGCAGAGCCCGCCCGAACAACGCGCCAAGTCAGCATGCGTGCCGCCATGCTTCGCTGCGTCACCTTCTCACGAGCTCTCCTCAAGAATTCGAATGAAGTCCGGAACTGTGACGGGTCTGGGATTGGAAGCGGTGGAGTGATCGTCCACGGCGTAGTGGGCAACCTTCTCAAAACAGGCAGGCACCACCCCCATCTGGCTCAGCGTGCCGGGCAGTCCGAGCCGTTGCGAAAGATTGCCGAGTTCTCGCGCCAGGTCTGCATCCGGTGGCAGACCCATGGCGACCCGAATACGCGCATACTTCTCTTCAGCGCCAACGGCATTGAAGCGCAGTACCGCTGGCAGCAGCACGGCATTCAGTGTGCCATGGTGCAGCTTGACCCCTTTGAGACCACCCAGTGGATGAGACAACGAGTGCACGGCGCCCAGGCCCTTCTGGAAGGTCAGTCCTCCTTGAAGCGCGGCCATCATCATCTCGCGCCGAGCGATGGGATCTGATCCGTTGCTGGTCGCCGGCTCGAGCCATCGTGTGGCACGGGCGAGGCCGTCGAGGGCAATCGCGTCGGCCACCGGGTTGTACCTCGGGCTGAGGAACGTCTCGATGCAATGAGTAACGGCGTCCATGCCCGTGGCCGCCGTCAAATAGGGCGGCAGGCCAAGGGTGAGGTCCGGATCACAGATGGCGACGTCCGGGATCATGTAGGGAGAAATGAAGCCCAGTTTGCGCCCATCTTCGAGCGTCAGCAACGCCGCCCGACCAACCTCGCTGCCGGTGCCGGCGGTGGTCGGCACCGCTATCACCGGAGGCTTGTTTGCAGTGATCAGGTCGAGGCCACCAAGGATCACCGCATATCGTTCCAGCGGCGCCGGGTGAGTAGCCAGGAGTGATACGGCCTTCCCTAAGTCTATGCTCGACCCTCCGCCGATCGCCACGATGCTGTCGCAACCGGCAGCCTTGAAAAGGTCCAACGCCTGAACGGCCGCTGCTTCCGTGGGATTTTCCGGCGTCTGGTCGAACACGGCGGTGTCTTGCCTCAGCCCCGACCTGGCCAGCGCTGTGGCGAGCACACCAGCAGCAACAATCCCCTTGTCGGTGACAATCAGGGGCCGCGACACGCCCATGAGCTTCAACTCGTTGGCGAGCATGGAGATGGCTCCAGCCTCGAACTGGATGCGTGTCAGGTACTGAATAAGCGCCATGAAATTGTCCTCTCGGCCATTGGTGCGGCCTGATCGGCGGGCACCCGCCCGGCTCAATCCTGTTGATCGGCTCAGCCGTTCATTTCACCGCCCAGGTGGCGATCGGCGGGAAGAACAGGATTATTGCCAAAGCAACCAGCTGCAGCGCGATGAACGGCAGAAGTGCGGTGTAGATGTGCTGGAGGGTGATGTCCTTCGGGGTGACGCTCTTGAGGTAGAACGCGGCTGGCCCGAAAGGCGGGGTCAGGTAGGACACCTGCATGTTCACTGCGAAAAGGATACCGAACCAGATCGGATCGTAGCCGAGCTGAATGACGATCGGCACGAAGATGGGCAGCGTCAGCAACGCTATGCCGATCCAGTCGAGGAACATGCCGAGCACCAGCAGGATCAGCATCATCACCATGATGATGACAACCGGGGGAGCATCCAGGCTCAGGATTGCGCTCGAGACGAAGCGGTTGCCCCCCATCAGATTGTAGACGCCGACCAGCACCGCTGCGGCGATGCCGATCCAGATGATCATGCCGCAGGTCTCGAGCGTGTGGGTGAGGCTGTCCTGCAGCATCCGGAAGTTGAGTTCACGGCGCAGCAGCGAGATGACGAGCACCGCGAGCACGCCCAGGGCGGCGGCCTCGGTGATCGAGGCGATGCCGCCATAGATCGAACCAAGGACGACAAGGACGATGAACAGTGGCGCCGCCAAGGCCCGCAGCGCACTGCCGAGGCTTTCTTCGGCGATCTCCTCGCGGGACATCGGCGGCCCCATCTGCGGGTTGCGCAGACAAATGAACAGCACATACGCGACGTAAAGGCCGAAGAGCAGCAGCGCCGGGGTGATGGCGGCAACGAACAGGTCGGCGATCGAGACGCTGGCGATCAGCCCGTAGATGATCAGCACGATCGAGGGCGGCATCATGGTGCCGAGCGATCCACCCGCGACGACGACGCCGATGGAAAGACTGCGGTCATAGCCGAGGCGCAGCATCTGCGGCAAAGCGAGGATACCCAGCAGCACGATCTCGCCGCCGATCACGCCCGACATCGCGGCCATCAGCACTGCGACGATCAGCGTTTGCACAGCGACGCCACCCGGGAGCCGGCCGGCCAGGATCCGCATGCCGTTGAACAGGTCCTTGGCGATGCCGGATCGGTCGAGCAGCGCCGCCATCAGAATGAACATCGGGATGGCGACCAGAGAATATTCGGTGATGAAGCCGAAGATGCGCGAGGTGACAAGCGGCAGCGCCGTGCCACCGAACCATCCGAAGGTGAAGATCAGGGCGACGACACCAGTGACCCAGGCAAGCGGCTGCCCGGTGATCAGCAGAAGAAAAATGCTGGCGACCAGCACGTAGGAGCCAAGTTCAATGCCCAGCGCAGAGAGGCCCATGCTAGTTTTCTCCGTCCGTGGCCGGAACCTTGCGGCGTAAGGCATCTATGAGATGAAGCAGGGTCTGCACGAACATCAGAGCCACGCAGAACAGCACCAGCATCTTGAGCAGCGCCGGCGTGGGCGGGTTCCAAGCGGTGCCGGTCCCCTCCAGCCGAATCTCGCCGGTTGGCGTGAAGACCGCCTTGGACGACATGATCCAGCCGGCATAGGCGAGCCCTGCAAAGAAGATCAGGGCGATCGAAGAGTTCAGAATATCGAGCCACCGGCGCTTCCGCGGCGAGACCGCGTCGTAGATCATGCGGACGCGGATGTGCCGGTCACGTGCCAGCGCTATGGGCCCGCCGATCAGGAAGATCGCTGCGATGAGAAACGTGGTCGTTTCGTGAGCCCAGAAGGTGGGCCTGTTGAAGAAATAGCGGGCGAAGATCTCGATGACGGCGATCACGAACGCCGCAAAGAT
>JAEZFJ010000417.1 GCA_023437755.1 Pseudomonadota bacterium | reverse complement strand
GGGCATGTTCAACCTGCTGGAGGCGTTCCGCCAGTCCGGCACCCCGCGCCAGTTCATGCTGATCAGCGGCGATTGCACCGTCGGGCACATCATGCAGCCCTATCAGGAGCCGATCACCGAGCTCTCGCCTCTTCGGCCCTATCCCGGCTCCTATGCGCTGACCAAAGCGCTGGAGGAGGCAATGCTCGAGACGTGCCGCGTCCAATATGGCATCAATACCTGCTGCCTGCGCGCACCCTGGATCATGGAAAAGGACGACTTCCGCCACGCACTGAGCTTCAGGGCGCAGTTCGGCGGTCCGCCCTGGACCGATCTGCTCAGCGAGGCCGACGTCGCCCGCTACGCCGAACTGGATGCCGTACCCCTGCTACGGGATCGGAAGGGTGCGCCCCTGCGGCGCAACTTCATCCATGTCAGCGACCTGGTCTCCGCCATTCTGGCGGCGCTGGATAACCCCGCTGCCGAGGGCCAGCTGTTCAACATCTCCATGAACGCGCCCGTGGATTACGCCGAGATCGCCGAGCACCTGGCTTCAACTCGCGGCGTCCCCGTCGTCGATATTGCCACCCCGTTTCACAGCAACTGGCTCGACAATGCCAAGGCCCGGCTCCTGCTGGGCTGGCGGCCGCTGGTTGACTTCATCGAACTCGTGGAGCGCGCCTGGACCTACCAGCGCGCGCCCGATGATCCGCGCATCGTCTGGTACCCAGGCTAGTGCGCCACTGAATGTCCGGTGCCGCCAATGTGGCTGAGGCCGCAGTCGGCCCGGACAGGTACAGCCCGAAGGCAGAGGAGTGCCCCGGGTTTCTTGGAGAGGTCGGGTGACGCCATGTGCGCGGGCCGACAGGGAGGAACGTATGAAACTGAAAACAGCCGTCTCGGCCGCCGCATTGGCCGCCGTTCTCGCCAGCACCGCCGTGGCTCAGGACAAGCCGCAGCTCGCCTTCGTGGTGAATGCCGCTTCCGACTTCTGGAAGCTGGCGGAAGCGGGTGTCGCCAAGGCACAGGAGGAACTGCCGGGCTATGACCTGCAATTCCGCTACCCTGCCCAGGGGACTGCAGCGCTGCAGAATGCCCTGATGGACGACCTGGTCGCTGCAGGCACCGACGCCATCATGATCTCGTCGGCGGATCCGAAGAACTCCATCGACGCCTTCAACCGCATCGCTGCACAGGTGCCGCTGTTCACCACCGACAGCGACGCCCCCGACAGCGATCGCCTCGCCTATCTCGGATCGTCCAACACCGATGCCGGCGTGCAGGCGGGCGAGATTGCCGTCAAGGCGCTGCCCGACGGCGGCAAGTGCATGGGCTTTGTCGGCTTTCTCGGAGCGGACAATGCCGTCGAACGCATTGCCGGCTTCCGCCAGGCCGTCGAGGGATCGGGTATCGAGCTGGTCGATGTTCGGGGCGACGACGTCGATTTCGCCCGAGCCCGGTCCAACGTGGACGACGTGCTGGCGGCAAATCCCGACATCAACTGCATGGTCGGCTTCTACTCCTACAACCCGCCCAAGATCTACGAAGCCCTGCAGGCTGCCGGCAAGCTGGGCGAGATCACGGTCATTGCCTTTGACGAGGACCCGATCACGCTCGGCGCCGTCCGCGAAGGCAGCTTTGCCGGGACGGTGGTGCAGGACCCCTACCAGTGGGGATACCAGGGCATGCACCTGATGGCGAAATATCTCGAGGGGGACACTTCCGAGATCCCGGAAAATGAGCTGATCATTGTTCCCACCAAGGTCATCGACCAAGCCAATGTCGATGCCTTCGAAGCGGAACTGAAGGAGCGCATCGGCGGGTAATCCTCCCAGGCCAGTGCGGCCGCACCGGGCAGACGACCTCATGCCCGGTGCGGTGGTGTTTCATCAGGTCGACCTGTGCAGAGCCCGGATGTCCCAATCCCAGTCTACGCCGCTCCTCAGCTTGCAGAACATCTCCAAGGCCTATCCGGGGGTGGTGGCGCTCTCGAATGTTTCCCTGCACCTCATGGCTGGCGAGGTGCTCGCCCTCATCGGCGAGAATGGCGCGGGCAAGTCCACATTGATGAAGATTCTGGGTGGCGTCATCGAGCCGGACTCGGGCCGGGTGCTTATCGGCGGAGTAGAATACGACCGGCTTTCGGTGTCCCAGTCGCAGGCGGCCGGCATCGCCTTCGTGCATCAGGAACTGAACGTCTTCGACAATCTCGACGCGGCGGCCAACATGTTCCTGGGGCGCGAACTGCGCACGGGGCTGGGCCTGCTCGACCTCGCTGCAATGCACAAGGCCGCCAAGCCATTGCTGGCGCGCGTGGGCGCCCGTTTCCCGCCTGACGCACCGGTGTCTGACCTGTCGTTGGCCGAGCGTCAACTGCTCGAAATTGCCAAGGCGCTTTCCATTGATGCCCGCATCGTCATCATGGACGAGCCGACATCATCGCTGACGCTTTCCGAGACCCGCACGCTGATGAAGGTGATCGCCGACCTCAAGGCCGACGGCATTGCGGTCATCTACATCTCCCATCGTCTCTCCGAGGTAGAGGAGTGCGCCGACCGCGTTGTCGGACTGCGGGACGGTCGTGTGGCTGGGCATCTCGCCCCTGCCGAGATCAGCCACGACGCCATGATCCGTCTGATGATCGGGCGCGATTTGAAATCGCTCTATATTCCGCCTGCCCGTCCGGTGGGGGAGGTGGTGCTTTCCCTCCGGCAGGTCGAGATCGCCGCCAATCCCGGCGCGCAGGTCGATCTGGACATTCACGCCGGCGAGATCCTGGGCATTGCTGGCCTCGTAGGGGCCGGAAGGACGGAAATCGCCGAAGCCATCTTCGGTGCCGCACCGGCACTGGCAGGCCACATGCAGTTTGCCGGCGAGCACTACAGAGTGCTTTCCCCGTGCGATGCGATCGCCGCCGGGCTTTACCTCGTTCCGGAAGATCGCAAGCGCACCGGACTCGTGCTCGAGAGCTCCATCGCGGAAAACGTCTGTTTGCCCGACCTTGCATCGGTCAGCCGCGCAGGGTTGGTCTCGGGCCCGGGGATGCTGCGTCGTGCCGACGAACAACGCCGGCGGCTCGGCATCCGGGCACCCAACGTGCGGCAGCTGGCGGCGAATCTGTCTGGCGGCAACCAGCAGAAGGTTGTGCTGGGGAAGTGGCTATCCATGCAGCCGCGCCTCATCATCTTCGACGAGCCGACCCGAGGCATCGATGTCGGTGCCAAGTCGGAGATCTATGCCTTGATGCGAGGGCTGGCGGACAACGGGGTCGCGGTGGTGATGATCTCCAGTGACATGGAGGAGGTTATCGGCGTCTCCGATCGCATCGTGGTGCTGCGCGAGGGCGAGGTTGCCGGATGTCTCCAGCGCAGCGATTTTTCCGAACACAACGTGCTCAAACTCGCCGTCGGCGCAAACTGAAAGGGCCTCGCTCATGCACAAGAAAGATATGGGCCTCGCTGTCCTGATCATCGTCGTCGGTGCCGTGGTCTACCTGCGAAATCCGCTTTTTCTCTCGCCGATCAACCTCGGCAACACAGCCAATCTGATCGGTCTGTTCGGCCTCTTCGCCATTGGGCAGGGCTTTGTGATCATGACCGGGGGCATCGACCTTGCAGTGGGGTCGATGATTGCACTGCTGGGCGTGCTGTTCGTCGATATGGTCGGCAAGTTCGGCGTGCCCTGGCCGCTGGCCATTCTCATCACCCTCGGCCTCGGGGCCCTGATGGGCCTTGCCCACGGCATCCTGATCACCAGGCTGAAGATGCAGCCCTTCGTCGTCACCCTCTGCGGGTTGCTCATCTATCGCGGCCTGGCGCGCGGCTATACCGGTGAAGCCACTGCCGGATTTCCGTTCGGCGCCAGCTATCCCGAACTGGAATGGCTGACCCTTGGCCGCTCCTTCGGCGTTCCGCACTCTTTCTTTGCCATGCTGCTGGTTGCGGCGATCGCCTGGGTCGTGCTGCACCGGTCCGTGTTCGGGCGCCACCTCTATGCGGTCGGCAAAAACGAAGACGCGGCTCGCTATTCCGGCGTCCGCACGGGGCGCGTCATCACCGCCGCCTATGTCATCAGCGCCGTCCTGGCGGCAGTGGCGGCGATCTACTTCGCCATGTTCACCAAGTCCGTGCAGCCGTCTTCGCACGGCAACTTCTACGAGCTCTACGCCATCGCGGCAGCCGTATTGGGCGGCTTCTCGCTGCGGGGCGGAGAGGGATCGATCGTTGGGGTGGTCCTGGGGGCGGTGCTCCTGCAGGAGTTGCAGAACCTGGTGAACCTGCTGGGCATTCCATCTTCGCTCAATTTCGCAGTGATGGGCGGTGTAATCCTTGCCGGGGTGCTCGCCGACCAGCAGTTCAACCGCTACCGGGAAAAGCAACGAACCGCCCGCGCCAGGCAGGACCTGCCGCGGCGTGGCAGCGCCAGCGTGACGGCCCTAAGGTAACTTGCTGAACCAGCCAGAAGCGACAAGCGCCATCGAGGGGCTTCGCGAGACGTCCCTGCCGCTCGGCTCCGCCCCCGCGGACGGAGCTAGGCGATCAAGGTGTCATCTGCCTGTGCCAAACGTAGATGACCGCATCACCGATGCCGCAGTGTCGGCTCGGTAGCGGTCTCGTTCCCTACAGCTGTGGCCAACCGTCGAACAACTTTGGTGCACTGAGCGCCGGTCAGCAGAACGCCGGAAGATTCGCGTTTGTGCAGTTCGTGTCGGTCCTGCAAAGCTGAAGAGGACACTAAATTTCTCGTCATCAGTTGCAGACGATTCTCCCGCCGCAGGAGCGTTCCGTTGAGCGAAACCTCATGGCGGGGGCGGTTGTCTGGGGGCGGCTGAGGGGCGAGGTTGAGGCGAATACGAAGGTCGGCGTGCCCGGCGGGTGGGGAAGTGCATGATTGATCGAGAAATGCTGGCGGGGCTGGTGTTCATGGCCGCCGGCATCGTCGCCGTTGTGGTGGGCTGGGGCTATGGCTTCGGCAGCTTTGCGGCGCTGGGAGCCGGCGCAATGCCGGTGCTGGTGGGCGCGGGGCTGCTGGCGCTTGGGGCCGTGCAACTCGTGCAAGCGCGCATAGCCGTGCGGGCAGGGCAGGCGCTGGTCTCCGCGTTCCCCAAGGCGGAACTGCGACCACTGGCGATCATCCTGCCCGCGGTGCTGGTATTTGGCCTGCTGGTGGATCGGGTGGGGCTTGTGCCGGCGCTGGTGGCGCTGGTCGGCATCAGCTGGTTTGCCGAGCGGGGCGGGCGCGGGATCGAGCTGGCTGCAGTGATGGTCGTCGTGGTGCTGCTGATCGTTGCCATCTTCTACTGGGGACTCGGCATTCCCTTCCGCCTCGTGGCGTGGAGGTTCTGAGATGGATCTGATTGCCCACCTGGCCCAGGGCCTCTCGGTCGCCGTCACCCCCGCCAACCTGCTCTACTGCCTGCTGGGGGTGACGCTCGGCACCGCCATCGGCGTATTGCCGGGGGTGGGGCCGATCATCACCATCTCGCTACTGTTGCCGCTAACCTTTGGGCTGACCCCGGAAGCCAGCATCATCATGCTGGCGGGCATTTTCTATGGCGCCGCCTATGGCGGCTCGACCACGTCCATCCTCGTGAACCTGCCGGGTGAGGCCTCGTCGGCAGTGACCTGTCTCGACGGGCACAAGATGGCGCGGCAGGGACGGGCAGGGGCGGCACTGGCGGTGGCAGCGCTAGGCTCGTTCTTTGCCGGCACGGTCGGGACGCTGATCATCGCCATGGCCGGACCGCCGCTCGCCAGCGTCGCCATGCGGTTCGGCGCGGCCGAGTACGCCGCGCTGGTGTTCGTGGCGCTGCTGACTACGGCGGCGATGACGCGGGGCGGGGTGGTCAAGGGCGTGGGCGGGGCGCTGCTGGGCATGGCGTTCGGCACGATCGGTTCGGACGGCTCGACCGGGATGTTCCGCTTCACCTTCGGCATTCCGGAACTGCGCGACGGCATCGAGTTCGCGGTGCTCGCCGTGGGGCTGTTCGCGGTGGCCGAGATCATCGGCAATATCGGCGAGCCGCAGGGCACTTCGGTCTCGTCGAAGGCGATCGGGCGCTTGTGGCCGTCGCGCGATGATTTCCGGCGTGCCTGGCCGGCGGTGCTGCGCGGCACCGGGCTCGGGGCGCTGCTTGGCGTGCTGCCGGGGGCAGGGCGCGCGATGAGTTCGTTCAGCGCTTACATGGTGGAAAAAAGCACGGCCAAGGAGCCGGAGCGGTTCGGCGAGGGCGCGGTGGAAGGGGTCGCCGGACCCGAGGCCGCCAACAACGCCGCCTCGCAGACGGCGTTCATCCCGACGCTGCTGCTGGGCGTGCCGGGCAGCCCGACCATG
>JAEZFJ010000422.1 GCA_023437755.1 Pseudomonadota bacterium | reverse complement strand
CTCCTGCACATCGTCAACAACCTCGCAATGCCGGTGTCGCCGTTCGGCGCCAAGAGCTACTCGTTGTTCTCGGGCGTTCAGGACGCACTGACCCAGTGGTGGTACGGCCACAACGCCGTCGGCTTCTTCCTCACCGCGGGCTTTCTCGGCATGATGTACTACTACATGCCCAAGCAGGCCGAGCGGCCAGTCTATTCCTACCGGCTGTCCATCATTCACTTCTGGGCACTGATCTTCCTCTATATCTGGGCCGGTCCGCACCACCTTCATTACACCGCGCTTCCCGACTGGGCGCAGACCCTTGGCATGGTGTTCTCGGTGGTGCTGTGGATGCCGAGCTGGGGCGGCATGATCAACGGCCTCATGACCCTGCGCGGTGCGTGGGACAAGATGCGGACCGACCCCATCATCCGCATGATGGTGATTGCGGTCGCCTTCTATGGCATGTCGACCTTCGAAGGGCCGGTGATGTCGATCAAGGCGGTCAACGGGCTCAGCCATTATACCGACTGGACCATCGGTCACGTGCACTCGGGTGCGCTGGGCTGGGTCGGCATGATCACCTTCGGTGCCGTCTACTTCATGGTACCGCGCCTGTGGGGCCGCGAGCGGCTCTACTCGATGCGCATGGTCAACTGGCACTTCTGGCTCGCCACCCTCGGCATCGTCGTCTACGCCGCGGTGATGTGGGTGTCCGGCATCATGCAGGGCCTGATGTGGCGCGAATACGATAGCCAGGGCTTCCTGGTCTACTCCTTCGCCGAAACCGTCGCGGCCCTCCACCCCTACTACGTGATGCGCGCTGCGGGCGGTCTGCTCTACCTCGCTGGTGCTTTGGTGATGGCCTACAACGTCGGCATGACGATCGCCGGCAAGGTCCGGACCGAACGGCCAATGGCCGTCCCCGCACAACTTCAGCCTGCAGAGTAAGGAGCCCGTCCGGTGTCCATTCTTGCCAAACACGGCATCATCGAGCGCAATGCTTCGCTCCTGCTGATCGGCTCGCTGATCGTGGTCTCCATCGGCGGCATCGTCGAGATCGCGCCCCTGTTCTACTTCCAGAACACCATCGAAAAGGTGGAGGGCATGCGGCCCTACTCGCCGCTCGAACTGGCGGGGCGTGACATCTACATCCGCGAGGGCTGCTATGTCTGCCACTCGCAGATGATCCGCCCCTTCCGCGACGAGACCGAGCGCTACGGCCACTATTCGCTGGCAGCGGAGTCGATGTACGACCACTCCTTCCAGTGGGGTTCCAAGCGGACCGGGCCTGACCTTGCCCGCGTCGGTGGCCGCTACTCCAACGAATGGCAGGTGCAGCACCTGATCGACCCGCGCTCGGTGGTGCCGGAATCGATCATGCCGAGCTACGCCTTCCTTGCGGATGCCAAGCTCGATTTCGAGACCGTCGACGGCATGCTGCGGGCCAATGCGGCCGTAGGTGTGCCCTACAGCGACGAAGCCATCAGCGCCGCCCGGCTCGACCTCGTTGCGCAGGCGACGCCCGATGCCGACACCGGCGATCTGCTCGCGCGCTATCCGAAGGCCGTCACCGGAGATTTCGATGGCAAGCCGATGGAGATCACCGAGATGGATGCGCTCGTCGCCTACCTGCAGATGCTCGGCACGCTCGTCGATTTCGACACCTACGACGAAGCTGCCAACCAGCGCTAAGGACCGATCATGACCTATGACAGCCTGCGGCACCTCGCCGACTCCTGGGGCCTCGTCTACCTCTTCGCGATTTTCATCGGCGTGGTCGTGTTCCTGCTCCGCCCCGGTGCTCGCCAGCGCGCGCGAGACGCCGCGATGATCCCGCTGCGCGACCATGCCGAAGAAGGACGCGACCAATGAGCCAGAAACCCGAGGCTCCGCACGACAAGGACATCGACGCGTTCAGCGGCGTCGAGACCACCGGCCACGAGTGGGACGGCATCAAGGAACTGAACAACCCACTGCCGCGCTGGTGGCTGTGGACCTTCTATGGCTGCATCGTCTGGGCAGTCGGCTACACAGTTCTCTTCCCCGCCTGGCCGCTGGTCAGCTCGGCGACATCCGGCATGCTGGGCTATTCCAGCCGTGCCGACCTGCAGCAGGCGCTGGCGGACGCCAGTGCCGCACGCCAAGGCGTGGTCGACCAGATCGCCGGCGGGACGCTTGAGGAGATCATGGCCAATCCGGAGTTGGTCCGCTTTGCCACCGCTGCCGGCAGTTCGGCCTACAAGGTCAACTGCTCGCAATGCCACGGCACCGGGGCCACCGGCGCTGCCGGATATCCCAATCTCAACGACGATTCCTGGATCTGGGGTGGCACGGTCAACGACATCTACCAGACCATCGCCCATGGGGTGCGTTCGCCGACCGATGCAGACACCCGCTACGCCTTCATGCCCAACTTCGGCACCGATGGCATGCTCGACAAGGCTGCAATCAAGAGCGTCGCGGCCTATGTCGCCGACCTGTCGGGGCTCGAGGGTGGCGCCGCCACACCGGAAGGCGGGCAAATCTACGCCGACAACTGCGCCGGCTGCCACGGTGATGAAGGCCTCGGCATGGCCGAGCTCGGGGCGCCGGACCTGACCGACGCGATCTGGCTCTATGAAGGTTCGCTCGCCTCCATCGAGGCCCAGATTCATCAGCCGCGTCACGGCATGATGCAAGCCTGGAGCGAAAAGCTCGACGAGGTCACGCTGAAGCAACTCGCCATCTATGTTCACGGTCTCGGTGGCGGGCAGTAGGAGCTTCCGGCCGTTCGGCATGCAAGCAGCGGATGGTCGGATCGAAGGGGGCGTCGTGGCGCCCCCTTTCCCCTTTGCCGTTTGACGCAGGTCAAACCCTTCGCCGCCAGCTTGGGGCAAAAGCGAAGCTGCACGTAGGGGCGGACGAATGATCATCATCGACAACACCAAGGGCGTCACGTCGCGCTCCCAGCCGACCGCAGGCAAGCCCGCGCCTGACGATCAACCTCTCTACGCGCCGCGCACCAAGATCTTCCCAAAGTCGGTGCAGGGCCGCTACCGGCGGCTCAAATGGATCATCATGGCGATCACCCTCGCCATCTACTACCTGCTGCCCTGGCTGCGCTGGGACCGCGGGCCCTATGCCCCGGACCAGGCGGTGCTGCTCGACCTTGCCAACCGGCGCTTCTACTTCTTCTTCATCGAGATATGGCCGCAGGAATTCTATTATGTTGCCGGCCTCCTGGTCATGGCCGGGGTGGGGCTGTTCCTGATCAACTCCACGATTGGCCGCGCCTGGTGCGGCTATGCCTGCCCGCAGACGGTGTGGGTCGACCTGTTCATCCATATCGAACGCTGGATCGAAGGGGACCGCAATGCCCGCATCAAGCTGGAGAACGGCCGCTGGAGTGTGACCAAGCTCGCCAAGCGCATCGCCAAGCACGGCGCCTGGATTCTAGTCGGCCTGGCAACCGGTGGCGCATGGATCTTTTACTTCGCCGACGCGCCGACCCTGGCAGCCGACCTCGTCTCGCTCCAGGCGCCGCTCGTGGCCTATGCCACCGTCGCCATTCTCACCGCCACCACCTACACCTTTGGCGGCCTCATGCGCGAACAGGTGTGTACCTATATGTGCCCCTGGCCGCGCATCCAGGCGGCCATGCTCGACGAGAACTCGCTGACAGTCACCTATAATGACTGGCGCGGCGAGCCTCGGGGCAAGCACGCCAAGAAGGCGGTGCAGGCGGGGGACAGCCTTGGTGATTGCGTCGATTGCAATGCCTGCGTTGCCGTCTGTCCCATGGGCATCGACATCCGCGACGGCCAGCAGCTCGAATGCATCACCTGTGCCCTGTGCATCGACGCCTGCGACAATGTCATGGACAAGCTCGGCCGCGAGCGCGGGCTGATCAGCTATGCCACCCTGAGCGACTACGACCGCAACATGGCGCTCGCCACCGCGTCCGGGCGGATCGACCCTGCTGCGGTGCGCACGCCGCAGGGCAAGCTCTCCGAGGAGGTTCGCCACACCGACTGGCGCTCCGTGGTGCGCCCGCGCACTTTCGTCTACTTCGCGTTCTGGTGCGCCATCGGCGTCGGGATGCTGGTGGCGCTGTCGATGCGCGTGCCGCTCGGCGTCAACGTGCTGCACGACCGCAATCCGCAATACGTGCTGCTGTCCGACGGCTCGATCCGCAACGGCTATGACATCAAGGTTCTGAACATGGCCGCCGCCCCGCGCGAGGTCCTGCTTACCCTCGAAGGCCTGCCAGGGGCGACGCTCACCTCCCCCAATCTCGTCGACGAACCCGCCAGCGCGTTGCGGCTGCAGCTCGAACCAGACGCCGTCCTGCCGGTCCGGCTCTATGTGCGAATGCCCGGCGACGATCTCGCACCCCAGACGGATTTCACCGTCGCGGTGCGCGGCGCCGATGGCGACGAGGCCCGCGCCCTTACCCGTTTCGAAGCTCCGGAGGTGTCCAGATGAGCGTCAGCAGACCACGCGAGTTCACCGGGCGGCACATGCTGCTGGTCACCTGCAGCTTCTTTGCCGTCATCATCTCAGTGAATTTGGTGATGGCCGTCTCCGCCAGCCGGACCTGGACGGGGCTCGTGGTTCAGAACAGCTATGTCGAGAGCCAGCGCTTCGACGAGAAGAACGAGCGGATCCGCGCCCAGGTCGACGCTGGCTGGCGCTTTGCCACCACCTACGCAGACGGCAGGCTGGTCTTCGAAGCAAGGGATGCCGACGGGGCCGTGCTGCCGTTGGAACAGGTCTCCGCCTTTGTCCACCGCCCCGTCGGCGGCCATGACGACCAAACCCTGGAGCTCATGCCCGCAGCCGGAGGCTACGCGGCGGCGGTGGCACTGCCGTCGGGCGTCTGGGCGGTTGTCGTCACCACCGCCGACACGAGCCTCGGCCCGGTGGAGTTCAAGCGGCGGGTGACGGTGCCATGACCGAGATCGCGGTGACGCCGGCCGATGCCATCGGCCGGACCGCCCCGGAACTGATTGAATTCGTGGAGCGCGGTGGGGACGGCGTCTGCCGCATCAACTTCTCCGTTCCCGACGCCTATTGTGCCGCATGCATCGACACCATCGAGCGCAGCCTCGGTGCGCTGGACGGCGTCCGGCAGGCCCGGGTCAACCTCACCCGCCGCACCGTCCAGGTGGACTTCACCGGCGACGGTGTTCTTGAGCAACTGCCCGAAGCCATTCGCCGTAGCGGCTACCGCAACCATCCTGTCGATGCCCGCGATCTTGAGGGCAAGGACCCGGTGCTCGGCGAATTGCTGCGCGCGCTGGCGGTGGCCGCCTTTGCCACTTTGCATGTGATGTTCTTCTCCGAAGCAGTGTGGAACGGGGATCCCGACCCCACGACGCGCCAGTTGTTCCATTGGGTCTCGGCGCTGGTGGCGCTGCCGGCAACGGTTTATGCAGGTCGCATTTTCTTCCGCTCGGCCTGGGCGGCACTCTCCGCCCGCCGCAGCAACATGGACGTGCCAATCGCCGTCGGACTCATCGCCACCTGCGGCATCAGCCTGTTCGAGACCGTCCGCGGCGGCGAGCACGCCTACTTCGACGCCTCGACCATGCTGCTGCTGTTCCTGCTGGCCGGCCGGACGCTCGAGCACGTGATGCGCTCACAGGCGCGCAGCGTGGTCACCACCCTTGCCCGCCTTTCTCCTCGTGGGGCGCAGGTGATCGGCGCTGACGGCAGCACCACCTATGCGCCACTCGAGCGCATCGAGCCCGGCATGGAACTGCTGCTGAGGCCCGGCGATCGCGTTCCGGTCGACAGCATCCTTCTCTCCGAGCAGGCCGAACTCGACCTGGCCCTGGTTACCGGCGAGCCCTTGCCGGTGCTGCTCGAAACCGGCGCGAGCCTGCCAGCCGGCGCCACCAATCTCGGCTTTGCTGCCCGTGTCGAAGCCGTACGCCCGGCCGGTGACTCCTTCCTGGCCCGCGCCGCCGCGCTGATGGAGGCGGCAGAGGGAACCCGCACCCGCTACCGCCGCATCGCCGACCGGGCTGCTGGCTGGTACGGGCCAGTCGTCTATCTCGCCGCGGCTGCGACCTTCGCCGGCTGGGCCATGTTCGGTGGCTGGCATGCCGCGCTGGCCAATGCCGTGGCGGTGCTGATCGTCACGTGCCCCTGTGCGCTCGCCCTCGCGGTGCCTATGGTCCATGTGATCGCTGCCGAGCGCCTGCTGCGTCAGGGCATCGTGATGCGCGACGGGGCCGCGCTGGAACGGCTCACCACGGTAGGCACCGTTGCCTTCGACAAGACCGGGACGCTGACCGAAGGCCGCCCGAGCCTCGCCGGATCCACTTCCAGTGCCGAGCACTTCGCAGTTGCCGCCCGCCTGGCTGCCGCCAGCAACCACCCGCTGTCGCGAGCCATCGCTGCGGCGCAGGGCTCAACCGGGGAGCCCGCCACGGTCGAGGAACATCCCGGAGCCGGGGTAGAGGCGGAGATCGACGGTACGCAATGGCGTCTCGGCTCGCCCGCCTTTTGCAGTGCCTCCGGGACGGACGAGCATACCGCCGTATGGCTGGCGCGCGACGGCCGCCCCGTGGCGCGCTTCGCCTTCGATGACCGGCTGCGTCCTGAAGCCGCTGACACGGCCACCTCGCTCAGGCAACTCGGCCTCGACCTTCATGTGCTTTCGGGTGACGCCACCGGCCCGGTGATACGCGTTGCCGAGGCGATCGGCGCCGATTGTGCGCGTTCCCAACTCACGCCCGAAGACAAGGTGGCGGCAGTGGAGCAGTTGCGCGATCGCTATGGCGCGGTGGTGATGGTTGGCGACGGCATCAATGACGCCGCGGCCTTGCGCGCAGCCGACGTGTCCTTCGCTCCGGCTGCCGCTGCAGATGTAGGTCGGGCCGCCGCCGATTTTGTCCTCACCCGCGACCGACTGGATGGCGTCCCTTATGCCATCCGCATCGCGCGCAGTGCCGACAAGCTGGTGCGCCAGAACCTGGCGCTGTCCCTCGCCTACAACCTGGTGGTGCTGCCGCTGGCCATGGCGGGGCTGGTGACGCCGCTGATCGCTGCGGTCGCAATGTCGTCCTCGTCCATCCTCGTCGTGCTCAACGCGCTGCGCCTGCGGCTCGAGCGGGTGCCCGAGGCGCAGGATGGAGAAACCGCATGAGCGGTGGTCTCATTCTCGTGGTGCTCGCCGCCATCGGCATGGGCGCGGTCGGGCTCGTGGCATTCTTCTGGACGGTGCGGGCTGGCCAGTACGAGGACCTGCAGGGCGCCGCGGAGCGTATCCTTATCGAGGACGAAAACCGGCCTGTTTGACCGAGGTCAAAGTCGCTGGATGTTGCCGCCGCTATGGAGAGGCAATCCGAGAGGCCCCCATGACCGACATGTCCAGACTGCTGAAGCCCGTCCCCCGCTACACGAGCTACCCGACGGCGCCGCATTTCCACAAAGGCATTGGCCCCGAGCAGTATTTCGGTTGGCTCGCTGACCTGCCGGCCGACGCGCACATCTCGCTCTACC
>JAEZFJ010000304.1 GCA_023437755.1 Pseudomonadota bacterium | reverse complement strand
GAACGTCTGGATCAGCCGATCGCTTTCGGCAATCGTCGTCTCCAGCGCCCGCTGGCGGCTTTCCTCGCTGGCTCCGTCCCGCAAGGCGGATTCAGCCTGGTTGCGCAGCCGCGTCAGTGGCGTCTTGAGGTCATGGGCGACGTTGTCGGTGACCTCCTTGAGGCCCTGCAACAGCTGTTCGATACGGTCGAGCATGGCGTTGAGGTTGGTGGCCAGTCCGTCGAACTCGTCATTGCGACGGGTGACCGGCACGCGCTCGCTGAGATTGCCGGACATGATCTTGGTGGAGGTGTCGCGGATGGTGTCGATCCGCTTGAGCACGCGCCGCGCGGTGACGCCCCCGGCTACCAGCGAGAACAGGATGATGCCGATCGCCCCGACAAAGAAGCTCTGGACGATGATGGCGCTGAAGCCCCGCCGCTCCACCACGTCGCGACCCACCACCAGCCGCATCCCATTGGGCAGCTCCACAGAGCGCACCACGGCATAGCCGCTGCGCGGGGGGCCGCCCTCGGTACCCATAGGCAAGCCGTTCGCGCGTTCATAGTCGAAGCTGTAGATGCCAGGTTCGATCAGCACGTCGGGCGGCACGTCGGTGACGTTGCCGATCAGGTACTGCCCCGTCGCATCGCCGAGATAATAGACGCCGGGGCCGGGGGAGCGCGAGATGCGGTCGAGCGCGAAGGCCATGGCGCGGATGCCCTGATTGGCGACGATCCGCTGCAGCACGCGCACCTCGCCATCGATGTCGTTGGCCTGCTGGCGCTGCAGTTGCAGGCTCGACTGCCAGCCGATGAAGGCCAGGAGCAGGATGGCGAAGATCGAAAAGATCAGGATGAAGGTCGCCGTGAGACGGACCGTCGAGGTGCGCCAGAGCTGGACGAAGCGGTTCACGCCGTCACTCGCGGATCATGTAGCCGGCGCCGCGCACGGTATGGAGCAGCGGGTTCGCATGCCCCTTGTCGATCTTGCTCCTGAGCCGCGACATGTGCACGTCGATGACGTTGGTCTGGGGGTCGAAATGGTAGTCCCAGACGTTCTCGAGCAGCATGGTGCGGGTCACGACCTTGCCGGCATGCTTCATCAGGTATTCGAGCAGGCGGAACTCGCGCGGCTGAAGGAGGATGGTTTCGCCGTCCCGCTCCACCTTGCGAGACAACCGATCGAGCGTCAGGCCGCCGACGCTGTAGCTGGTCGCCGCCTCGGAGGGGCTGGAGCGGCGCGCCAATACCTCGATGCGGGCCAGCAGTTCGGTGAAGGCGTAGGGCTTGGTGAGGTAGTCGTCGCCCCCGGCCCTGAGCCCGGTCACGCGGTCATCGACCTCGCCAAGCGCCGACAGGATCAGCACCGGGGTGTTGTCGCCTTCCGCACGCAGCGACTCGACGATGGAGAGGCCATCGCGCCGCGGCAGCATGCGATCGACGATCAAGACGTCGTAGTCCATGCCCGAAGCCATGGCGTACCCCGTCTCCCCGTCGCTGGCGTGGTGGGTGACGTGCCCGGCTTCGTCCAGGGCCTGGATCAGGTAGCTTGCCGCCTCGCGGTCGTCTTCGATCAGGAGGATTTTCACCGGGACGCTCTCGGGTGACAGGGCTGCACACTGCAACACTCGCAACCCCGATGTCATCCCCGCGGAAGGGGGGACCCATCTTGAGATCTCAGGATGGGCCCCGGCGCAAGGCCGGGGTGACACCGAGTGTGAGGTGAGACGGTGCAAACGATAAGGCCGGAGCAGAGCTCCGACCTTGTTGCTTTCTTATTCCTCGCCGAGCGGGAGGCCGATGAAGCGGGCGTTGCCGTCGCGTTCGACCATGACCAGGGCAGTGTTGAGGCCCCGCTCACGGACGCCGTCGAGAGCGGCTTCGAACTCTTCGAGGCTGTTCACCGGCTTGTTGTCGACCTGCAGGATGGCATCACCAACGGCGAGACCCTTCTCGGCAGCAGCCGATTCCGGATCGACGTCCTGGATCAGGAGGCCACCATTGCCATCGGCATTCGGTACCACGCTGAGTCCGACACTGGACTCGGACGGCAGCGGAGCCGGCGGTGTCAGCGACTCGGGCTCTTCGGCCTGGGCGGCCTCTTGCTCGGTCAGCGTACCCAGCGTCACCGAGACGGTGGTCTCGGCGCCGTCGCGCCAGATGGTCAGCTCGACGGTGGAGTCAGGTGCCTTGTTGGCAATGGTGCGGCTGAGGTCGAGGGCATCATCGATCTGCTCGCCATCGACGGCGGTGATGATGTCGCCCGACTCCACGCCGGCCGGACCGGCAGGGCCGTCCTCGGCAACGTTGCTGACGATGGCGCCACGGGCGTCGGCGAGACCGACGCCGTCGGCGATGTCGCGGGTGACGTCCTGAATGCCGACGCCGAGATAGCCGCGGGTGACTTCGCCGTTGTTGATCAGCTGATCAATCACCGCCTGCACGGTGGAGGCCGGGATGGCAAAGGCGATGCCGACATTGCCGCCGTTTGGCGAGTAGATGGCGGTGTTGACGCCGACCACTTCACCACGGGTGTTGAAGGTCGGGCCGCCGGAGTTACCGGTGTTGACAGCCGCATCGATCTGCAGGAAGTCGCCGTAGTTGTTGCCGCCGATGTCACGGCCGGAGGCCGAG
>JAEZFJ010000278.1 GCA_023437755.1 Pseudomonadota bacterium | reverse complement strand
GCGATCCACGAGGCGTGGAACGAGTTCGGACGGCTGCTGAAACTCGGCAACCCAACCGGCAAGACCGATTTCGCCTTTCACCGCGCCATCGCGGCGGCGACCAACAACCCGTTCTATATCGAGGTGCTGGATGCGCTCGGCAGCCGCACCATCCCCTGCGACGTGGCTTCTCCCTGGGGCACCGAAAGTGTGCTGACCTATGAATACCAGGCAGGCCTGCACGAGGAGCATCGCCGCATCCTCGATGCGATCTCGCGGCAGGATGCGACGGCAGCCCGCGAAGCCATGCGCGATCATCTCTCCCGCAGCCAGGACCGCTACCGGCAACGGCTGCGGGAACAGGGCAGCGGCCATTAGGAAGGACACATCCATGAGCACAAATCACGAAATCCGCTTCGCCATCGACCCGGCGGCGGCGGCGATGATGGACACGTCCGAACTTCGGGCCAATTTTCTGATCGACGACCTGTTCGCCGGCGGCGAGGTGCGCTGGTGCTATTCGCACTACGATCGCATGGCCGTGGGCGGCGCGGTGCCGGAGGGCGGCGAGCTCGCGCTCGAGGCGATCAAGCCGACGGGCACGGGGTTCTTCCTCGAGCGGCGCGAGCTGATCGCGGTCAATATCGGAGAAGCCGGCACCATCCATGTCGACGGCGAGGCGCATGCGGTTGGATCGCGGGACATGCTTTATGTCGGCATGGGCGCCAGGGATGTGCGCTTCGGCGGGGCCGGGGCGAAGTTCTACCTCGTCAGCGCCCCGGCGCATGCGAGTTACCCGACCAAGCTCCTGCAGCAGTCCGGCGCCAAGCGGCTCGACATGGGCGCGCGGGAAACGGCGAACGAACGGTCGATCTTCCAGTATGTGAACGCCGACAGCGTCCAGACCTGCCAGTTGGTGGTGGGGGTGACGCAGTTCGCGCCGGGCTCGCTGTGGAACACCATGCCGGCGCATGTGCATGACCGCCGCATGGAAGCGTATCTTTATTTCGACCTCAAGCCCGATGCCTTCGTGGTGCATCTGATGGGCGAACCGGACGAGACCAGGCACCTGATCGTGCGCAACGAGCAGGCGGTGCTGTCGCCCCCGTGGTCGATCCATGCCGGCGCCGGCACCGGCTCCTACACCTTTATCTGGGCCATGGCCGGCGACAATGTCGACTACACCGACGTCGAGAAGGTGGCGATGGAGGAGCTGCGGTGACCGACCTCTCCGCCTTCAGCCTTGCCGGCCGCACCGTTATGGTGACCGGCGCCAATACCGGCATCGGGCAGGGCATTGCCCTCTCCGTCGGGCGGGCCGGTGGGCGGGTGATCGGCGTCGGGCGCTCCAGCATGGCAGAGACCGGGGCGCTGCTCGGAGAGATGGGGGCGGAGTTCGTCGAGGTGCAGGCCAACCTGGGTTCCACCCAGGCCGCGCAGGCGATGTTCGAGCAGGCCTGGGCCGCGCATGGGCCGATCGACGGGCTGGCCAACAATGCCGGCATCATCCGTCGGGTCGACGCGGTGGACTTCACCGAGGCCGACTGGGACACGGTGATGGACGTCAACCTCAAGACCGGGTTCTTCCTCTGCCAGTCGCTGGCGCGGCAGGCGCTGGCTGCGGGACGCGGGGCGCGGATCGTCAACATCGCCTCGATGCTGCGCTTCCAGGGCGGCATCCGCGTCGCGAGCTACACGGCATCCAAGAGCGGCGTGCTCGGGATCACGCGATTGCTGGCCAATGAGTGGGCGGCCAGGGGCATCAACGTCAACGCCATTGCCCCCGGCTATATCGAGACCAACAACACCGAGGCGCTCAGGGCCGATCCGGAGCGGAGCGCCGCCATTCTCGGTCGCATCCCGGCGGGTCGCTGGGGTGCACCGTCCGATATCGGCGATGCTGCCGTGTTTCTTTTGTCGAATGCGGCAAACTACATGCATGGGGCCGTGATCCCCGTGGATGGCGGCTGGCTTGCGAGGTGATCCGATGACCGACCAGAAGCTGTTTGCCCAGCCCAACGAAACCGAATGGACCGAGTTGCAGCCGGGCAATACCCGACGGGTGCTGATCCACACCCCCGAACTCATGCAGGTCGAGTTCGGCTTCGAGGCCGGGGCCGTCGGGGCGCCGCACAACCACCCGCATGTGCAGGTGAGCTATGTCGCCGAGGGGCGGTTCGAAGTGACCATCGACGGCAACACCGAAGTGGTGGAGCAGGGCGGCAGCTTCATCGTGCCGTCGGGGCTGGTGCATGGCGTGGTGGCACTCACCCGCGGCCGGCTGATCGACGTGTTCACCCCGATGCGGCAGGATTTCGTGTAGCTTCGGCCGCGGCCAGTTCACCCAGCATCTCGGCATAGGCCGCCTCGTGTGAGCCCTGCCGGTTTGCCATTCCCGGCCCTGTCAGCTTGCCCCGCCGTGGCGGGATCATGCTCGAAATCCGCCGCTCGGGCTCTTCGCGCCAGTTGAGGTTGATGGCGGCGAACCTGGGGAAGAACTCCATCGCATGGTAGGGCAGGTGGTCGTGCACCCACCAGGCCATCGCCTCCCAGTGGCCGGTGCGCTCGTAATAGGGGATGAAGCGGTTGACCACGATGCAGGCGGTGGCGCCGATGCGACCGGCGGCGTCCCGGCGGTCCCAGATGTGGTGAGCGTGGTTCTTCTCATTCGTCGCGCAGTTGAAGCCCTGGGCGTTGCCGAAGCCGTTGACCTCGGGTGAGCGGTAGGCGGAGCGGATGGAGATGCGGCCGAACCGGGCCTGCAGCGGCTCCAGCAGTTCCTCACAAAGCCGCCGGCCCGCGGCGATGGCGAGGTCGGGATCGTCGGGCAGGTTGCGGAAGCCGTGCATCACCGCAATTTCGGAGAAGAGGAAATCGCGCATGAAGAAGCTCTCCGAGAGCCGGACGCGACCGAGTTCCTCGAGGG
>JAEZFJ010000269.1 GCA_023437755.1 Pseudomonadota bacterium | reverse complement strand
CGCTCGTGCCGGCCACGCTCGATGTGATCAATCCCGCGACAGAAGAGCCCATCGCGAAGATCAGCATGGGCACGGCGAAGGATGTCGACCGGGCCGTGAAGGCGGCGCGCAAGGCGTTCGCGAGCTTTTCGCAAACGAGCAAGGAAGAGCGCATTGCGCTGCTCGAACGTATTCTCGAGGTCTACAAGTCGCGCTACGACGATGTGGCCAAGGCGATCTCCTCGGAGATGGGGGCGCCGATCACCCTCGCAACGCGTGCGCAGGCCGCGATCGGCGTTGCGCATCTGACGCAAATGATCGCCGTGCTCAAGGACTACGAGTTCGAGCAGCTGCAGGGTCGGACGCTCATCGCGCGCGAGGCCATTGGCGTTTGCGGCTTCATCACGCCGTGGAACTGGCCGATCAATCAGATCATGTGCAAGGTAGCGCCCGCGATCGCGGCCGGATGCACGATGGTGTTGAAGCCGAGCGAGATTGCGCCGCTAAATGCCATCCTGTTCGCCGAGGTATGCGACGCTGCCGGCGTGCCGAAGGGCGTGTTCAATCTCGTCAACGGCGATGGGCCGAGCGTCGGTCAGGCGATCGCATCGCATCCTGAGGTGGATTGCGTCTCGTTCACCGGCTCGACGCGTGCGGGGATCGCGGTCGCCAAAGCTGCGGCCGACACGGTCAAGCGCGTGCATCAGGAGCTCGGCGGCAAGTCGGCGAACATCATCCTCAGGGATGCTGACCTCGAGAAAGCCGTTCGTGCCGGCGTGCAGCACTGCTTCAACAACAGTGGCCAGTCGTGCAATGCGCCGACGCGCATGTTTGTCCCGCGCGAGTTGCAGAGTCAGGCCGTCGCAGTCGCCAAAACGACGGCGGAAGGGCTCAAGGTCGGCGATCCGACAGCGAAGGACACCGTGCTCGGCCCGGTCGTCAGCGAGGTCCAGTTCAACAAGATCCAGGGGCTCATCCAGGCTGGTATCGATGAAGGCGCGACGCTGGTAACCGGCGGTACGGGGCGCCCCGAAAGCCTCAATCGCGGGTACTACGTGCGTCCCACGGTATTCGCCGATGTGAAGCCCGATATGCGCGTGGCACGTGAGGAAAGCTTCGGCCCGGTGATCTCGATTCTGCCCTATGAGAGCGAGGAGCAGGTCGTCGAGCTGGCCAACGATACGGTCTACGGGCTCGCCGGGTACGTTCAGTCGGGCGATCTCGGCCACGCGCGGAAAATTGCCTCGCAGCTCCGCGCTGGTCAGGTGAACCTGAATGGCGCGCCTGGAGACATGAGCGCGCCGTTCGGCGGCTACAAGCAGTCCGGCAATGGCCGCGAGTGGGGCAAGTACGGTTTCGAGGAGTTCCTCGAGATCAAAGCCGTGCTCGGCTATCAGCCGGCCTGAGGACCAAGCGAAAAGCGCGCCGGCCAGGGACCGAAGTCACTGGCCGGCGCTTTCTATTTGATCGGAGTGTACTCAGGCTTTGGGTTCGCTCCGCCGCGTCAGCCGCGTCGCGAGTGCGGCGATCTCGCCGACGACACCGCGCCGGAAGAGCAGCACCGTGATGACGAAGATGACGCCCTGAATGACGAGCACCCACTCGCCAAAGCCGGCGAGATAGTTCTGCATGGTGATGATGATGGCGGCGCCGACGATGGGGCCGAACACCGTTCCCATGCCCCCAACGAGCGTCATCAGTACGGCCTCACCCGACATCTGCCATGCGACGTCCGTGAGCGAGGCGAGCTGGAACACGATGGCTTTCGTCGAGCCGGCAAGGCCGGTCAGCGTGGCCGAGAGAACGAACGCGAGCAGCTTGTATTGATCGACGTGATAGCCGAGCGAAATGGCGCGCGCTTCATTCTCGCGAATGGCCTTGAGCACCTGCCCGAACGGCGAATGGATGGTGCGGTAGATGATCAGGAAGCCGGCCGCGAAGATCGCGAGCACGACGTAGTAGAAGTTCAGGTCGCTCGAGATATCGATGAAGCCGAGCAACGGCCTGCGCGGCACGGCCTGAATGCCATCCTCGCCGCCGGTGAACGGGGCCTGGAGGCAGAAGAAGAAGACCATCTGCGCGAGCGCCAGCGTGACCATGGCGAAATAGATGCCCTGGCGGCGGATGGCGAGCGCGCCGGCGACGAGGCCGAGAAGCGCTGCAACGGCTGTTCCCGCGATAATGCCTACTTCCGTCGGCCAGCCCCATGCCTTGACCGTGTAGGCCGAGATATAGGCCGAGAAGCCGAAGAACATGGCGTGCCCGAAGGACAGTAAGCCGACGTAGCCGATGAGCAGGTTGAAGGCGAGCGCGAAGAGCGCGAAGCACAGCACCTTCATCAGGAAGACGGGATAGATTGCCATCGGTGCCAGGATCAGCAGGAGGATCAGCGCCGCGAAGATTGGCATGTCGTAGTTTTTCATGTGCGCAATCTCAGCGAGGCGTACCGAAAAGGCCTGCTGGCCTGATCAACAGCACAATGGCCATGATGATGAAGATCACGGTGTTGGAAGCTTCCGGATAGAAGACCTTCGTGAGGCCCTCGATCACGCCGAGGCCGAA
>JAEZFJ010000098.1 GCA_023437755.1 Pseudomonadota bacterium | reverse complement strand
CGTTGATGTCGTCACCAAGCCACGCGTCGACACCGCCCAGTTCCTGCAGGAATCGGCCATGCGCATCTGCGACGCCGCCAAGGCTGCCGCTCATGCCAAGGTCCGCGGCGTCAAGAAGGCCGCGCCGCCGCTGAATGTCGAAGCCAAGCTGACGGCAGACGCAGTGATCCCGCCCCTCTCCGACCACCGCCGGGCGAGCCTAATCGCTTCGCTGCCCAGCACCGAGCCGATCGTGTCGATCGGCGCCTCCACCGGCGGCACCGAGGCGCTGCGGGAAGTTCTCGAAGCCTTGCCGGCAACCAGTCCGGCCATCCTGATCGTCCAGCACATGCCCGAAAAATTCACCGCGGCCTTTGCCCAGCGGCTCAATTCCAGCTGTGCCGTTTCAGTCAAGGAGGCGGAGGACGGCGACCTCGTTCAGGCCGGCCGGGTGCTGATCGCGCCGGGGAACCGCCACCTGCGGCTGGTTCGAACCGGACCGCGCTACACCGTCTCCATCATCGACGGGCCCCACGTCTCGCGCCACCGCCCCTCCGTTGACGTGCTGTTCCGCTCCACCGCCCAGGCGGCGGGTCGCAATGCCCTCGGCATCCTGCTGACCGGCATGGGTGACGACGGCGCCCGCGGACTGCTCGAGATGCGCCAGATGGGAAGTCCCACCCTTGCGCAGGACGAGGAAACCTCGGTGGTCTTCGGCATGCCCAAGGAAGCCATCGCGCTCGGAGCTGCCGGCAAGGTGCTGCCGCTTGGGCGGATCGCCGGAGAGATTCTGAACTTTGGCCGGCAGCGCGCCTTGGGAGGTGCGGCATGAGCCCGATCGTCGATCCAGCAGTTGAATTCCATGATCCGCGTACCGCGCGCCTGCGCACCATCGCCGAAGGACTTGCCGCGCCGCGAGACGCCATCGAGTCCGGGTTCACCTCTGTCGGGGCCCGGCTGAGCGACGCGGCGTCGACGATCAACCGACTTTCGCGCATCTTCGATGCCCTGCCCCAGGCCCTTGAGGGCAGCGAAGTTGTCGAAGCCACCGACAGCCTCCGGGCAGTGGCGGACGCCGCCCGCACCATCGGCCAGAGCTATGCTGAAGAAAAGGGACAGTTGCAACGCCTTGTGGCGGAGGTCGTGGCGGCGCACACCCCCATCGAGGAATTGCGGCGCACCATCAAGATGATGGGCATCGTTTCCATCAACGCCCGGGTGACAGCGGCTGGGATTGTGGGCGAAAACGAGGACTTTGCGGTCTTCACCACCGACATCGCCCAACTGTCGGCAAGCGCCAGCCAGACCATCCAGGAGTTCTCGCAGTCCTACCAGCGCGTGGTGGGTGATGTGCAGAACGCCAGCAGGCAGCGGGACCAATTCGACCGGGAGCACGCGAACACGCTTTCCGAGCTTGCCGACAGCCTCGAGAGCGCCTTGGCCGCTGTTGCCGCGCAACGCCAGCGCACGCTTGCGGGCAGCGCCGAAACCGGCAAGGTCTCTCGCCAGATCGCTGCAAGGATCGGTGGAGCCGTGATGGCCCTGCAGGTGGGCGACTCGACCCGGCAACGGCTGGAGCACGTGGAGGCAGCGCTGCTCGAGCTCGCAGAGCGCCCCGCAGGTGCACCGGATGACGCCACCATTAGGGCGATCTCTGCCCTCCAGCAGGCGCAGTTGAGCGATACCGGCGCGGCCTTCGAGGCCGAGGTGAATGCAGCGGCCGAAGCATTGATGGCCTTGGCCGGCGAGGCCAGCGCCATGATGCAGCACAGCCGCAGCCTTTATGGCAATGGGGACGGCTCCACGGCTCTGAGTGCCTTGAACCGGCAGTTGCAGGCGGCCGTGCAGGTGCTGCGTAGCTTTGATCGCGAGCGCCAGAAGCTCGAGAGCATGGCCAAGGCCGTTGAAAGCACGGTGCGAACGCTGCTGACCCATGTCGAGGCCGTGCAGGAGATCGAGGCCAATATGCGCCTCGTCAGCCTCAACGCCGCCATTCGCTGTGCTCAGCTCGGCCCTCGAGGCGCCCCGCTTACCGTGATCGCCGTGCAGCTGCGCGAACTCACGACCGGCACCGTCGTGTCGGCAGAATCGGCGATGGAGCGGTTGAGTTCGGCGACGCAGCTCGTCGAGGCGTTTGCCGCCGGTGCGGACGGCTCAGGCCACCTCGAGCGCATCGAGGGCGAGGCCACTCACGCCCTGGGACTGCTGTCGCGCCTCGATGGTCTCCTGGCAGATGCGTTGTCGGCTCTCGACAGCGAGGGGCCGAAGGTCCTGACTGCTCTCGAGATCGCTGCAGATGAGCTCGGCTCCCAGACACGCCTCGTCGAAGCGGTGTCGGATGCAAGCCTTGCTTTGGCAGAATATGGCCACCTGCCGGATACCGACACGCTGCCGCCGGACATCCTGGTCCATGCCGCCCGGCTTGCGTCTCACTACACCATGTCGGCCGAGCGGGATGTTCACGCCCGCCTGTTCGGCACTGCCGGCGCAGCCCCTGCGGCCGCCGCGAACGACGCCGATCTACTCGACTTCGAGCTCTGAAAAGGGAAAAGCCCGGCCACTCAGAGAGTGACCGGGCTTTTGGTTGGTTGCGGGAGCAGGATTTGAACCTGCGACCTTCAGGTTATGAGCCTGACGAGCTACCGGGCTGCTCCATCCCGCGTCAACGTCGCCGCAGCGACAGGGCGTATATAGGGGGTGCTCGCCGGGACCTCAACCCCCTCGTGACATTTTTTGCCCCTTCTCCGAGGCCATGTTGAAGCCTTAACACCGGACGATTTGGGCTAGGGTGCGGCCCGCCATCCGCTGATCCCGAAAGAAGACAATGAAGCTGAAGCCGCTGGGCCGTACCGACCTCCTCGTCACTGAAATCTGCCTTGGCACCATGACCTGGGGCAGCCAGAACACAGAGGATGAAGGCCATGCCCAGATCGACATGGCGCTCGACGCGGGGATCAACTTCATGGACACGGCGGAAATCTACGCCGTCCCGCGCAGCCCCGAAACCTCGTTCAAGACCGAGACCTTCATCGGCAACTGGTTCAAGCGGACCGGCAAACGGGATAAGTGGATCCTGGCCTCGAAGGTCGCCGGCGGTCCAGTGGACTTCATCCGCAATGGCACCCGCACCGACGGCCGCACCATACGCGAAGCTCTTGAAGCGAGCCTGCGGCGCCTGCAGACCGACTATCTCGATCTCTATCAGATCCACTGGGCCGGGCGCGGCAGCTATAATTTCGAAGGCTCCTGGACCTACGAGCCCCACACCCAGGATACCGCGGACGCTCTCGGCAACATCGAGGACATGCTGGTCACCTTGGGCGACCTGGTCAAAGAGGGGAAGCTCCGCCACGTCGGCGTTTCGAACGAAACCACCTGGGGGATCGCACAGTGGCTGCGCATTGCGGAGGCCCGCGGCCTGCCGCGTGTCGTCTCCGTGCAGAACGAGTACAGCCTGTTGCGCCGGCATTTCGACCTCGACCTGGCCGAGCTCAGCCACCACGAAAAGGTCGGCCTGCTGGCCTATTCACCCCTCGCGGCGGGGATACTCACCGGCAAGTATTTCGATGGCGCCATCCCCACGGGCAGCCGCTATGACTACCAGAAGGGCTTCTGGCGGCTGAACTCGCGCTCGGAAGCTGCAGCCAAGGAATATGTGGCGCTGGCACAGCGCTTCGGCCTCGATCCCGCACAGATGGCAATCGCCTGGGCGCTGACCCGGCCGTTCATGACCTCGGTGATCGTTGGTGCAACCAGCACGTCGCAACTGGAGAATGCCATCGCCGCCCACCGGCTGGAACTGCCGGAAGAGGTGCTCGCGGAAATCGAAGCCATCCACCGCTGCTACCCCCGGCCGATCTGACCGGCTTGCGTCGTGGCCGAGGCACAGTGCAAGACTGAGATATCCGTCACCGGACACCGCCATGCTCACCCTGATCGCCACGTTCTTCCCGCTGCTCTGCTACTTCGCCTACAATTTGCTGGTGCCGCTGATCGAGCGGCGGCGCCCCTCGCTGTCGGTGATCATGAACATGCAGCGTCGCCGCTGGGTGGCGAATGCGACCCGGCGCGAAACCCCGTTCGACGCCATCCTCGCCGGGAACATCATGGGCTCGGTGAGCTTTCTGGCCTCGACGGCGGTGCTGCTGATCCTGGCTGTGTTCGCCGTGTTCGGTCAGATGCCGATGCTGATGGAGGCGTTGGCCACCATCGACCTGAACCGCGGCTATACGACACTCGAAGTGCAACTGCACCTCGTGGTCATGCTGGCGATGTTCGTTCTGGCCTTCTTCGCCTTCACCTTGGCCCTGCGCCAGTTCAACCATTTCTGCATCATGCTCGGCGCACTCGACCACGCGATCCCGGCGTCCGATGCGGAGATCGACGCGATCACCGAAATGAACGCCCTCGGCGCACGCAACTTCAACAGCGGCATAAGAGCCTACTATTTCTCGGTGTCTACCGTGGCGTGGTTCGTCTCCGACTGGCTGCCGATCGCGGTGTCTCTGGCCACGGTCCTTGTGTTGGCCCACCGAGAGTTCTTTTCGTCGGCGCACCGCACGGCGGCATCCGCCGCGGTGATCGCCGCGCGACGCGAGCAAAGCGGCTCCGACAGATAACCATGCCACATCTGCGGCAAATTCGGACATTGACATTCAGCTAATGCCGTCGCTTTATGCGCCCGCAATCGGCCACCAGAGCTCGCCCATGCTCGTCTGTCAGTGCAACATGATCACATCGCGGGAAATCGAGGACGTCGTCCTTGACCTCTTGCGTGCCGACCCGTGGCAACTTGTTGTGCCGGCGATGGTTTACAGCGAGCTGAACCGCCGCGCCAAATGCGGTGGGTGCGTACCGAATGTGGTGGACATTATTGTTCGCGTCACCGAAAATTACCACGCACAGCAAGCCCATCAGCCCGCTGAGCTGGTAGACCTCCAGTCCGGGTTGGAAAAGCTCAAGAAGCAACGAACTGGAGTACGTGGTGAAAGGCGAAGCACAAGTCATCGAGCGGCTTAACGAGGCCCTGTTCCTCGAGCTCGGCGCAGTCAACCAGTACTGGGTGCACTACCGGCTGCTGGACGATTGGGGCTACAAGCGTCTCGCCTCGAAGGAGCGCGCTGAGTCCATCGAAGAGATGCACCACGCCGACCGCCTGATCGAGCGCATCATCTTTCTCGAAGGCCATCCCAATTTGCAGCGCGTGGCGCCGCTTCGCATCGGCCAGACCATCAAGGAAGTTTTGGAGGCCGACCTCGCCGGCGAATACGAGGCCCGAGAGGCCTATCGCAACAGCCGCGAACTTTGCGCCGAACTCCACGACCACGTCTCCAAGCAACTGTTCGACGAATTGCTTGCCGACGAGGAAGGTCACATCGATTTCCTTGAGACCCAGCTCGACCTGCTGGCCAAGATCGGCGAGGAGCGCTACGGCCAGCTCAATGCCGCCCCGGCGGACGACGCCGAGTAGTCATTGCATACGGCGCCCTTCGCGGGCGCCGTTTCATTTCGGTGCCCCATGACTTGGCATACAGGCCGCCTCATCGACCATGTCCATCTGCGCGCCCGCAACTTCGCGGTGACACGGCGGTTCTACGAGCAAGTTCTTGTTGTGCTTGGGGTCCCGATCAGTGCAGCTGGCGACGACTGGTTCCAGGCCGACGAGTTGTTCGTCGATAGAGCTGATGCCCGCACGGCGCCGACGCATGTGCACCTCGCCTTCCAGGCAAAGGATCGGGCTACAGTGGACGCCTTCCACAAGGCGGCCCTTGCTGCCGGCGGGACCGACAACGGTGCGCCCGGCGAGCGACACTACCACCCGGGCTACTATGCCTGCTTCGCGCTCGATCCCGATGGCAACAATATCGAGGCCGTGTTCCACGGCCCGGTGCAACGGTCCTCTCCCTCCGTCGAGATGAACCCGCTCGTCGTCTAGTCGGGCCAGGGCACCACCGTAACCTCCGGCCATATGGAGCAGGCGCGCTCGCCCTTAGCAATGTGGGTACGACGATTGTCGAGTGCCGTGTTCGGTGTGATGCGGAAGCCGAATAGATCGCCGAGCCCGAATGGCGCAAGCACGCTCAGCCTGTCACCATCCTCGAGGCGCACGGCGACGGCATGTGTCTTCGAGGCGTAGTAGTGCATCATCTCGGCACTGCAGGTGAGTTGCGGATAGGGGGACCCGAACTTCTTCGGATACCATAAGTGCACGCGCGCCTGGTTGCGCACCTCCACCGGCAGCGGCAGCTCCGCAAACTCGGCTGCCGCCCGTCGGATCACCACATCCTCCGCCTCTTAGGACAGGTCGTTTCCGTCAAAATAGGCGACGTCCGCATCCTTGATGCCGCTCAGTGTCGGCCGGTCGGTCAGCACATTCCACACTGTATTGTAGATCGCCCCCGCCCCCAGCAGGGCGTCCGGCAATCTCATTGCCCGCGCGCCATGAAGGATGCGCATCAGCACCGGCTCATTCCGGACAATCTCGACGAGTACGGCCGTTTGGATTGCCGGATCGGCGTCGGCATAACGGAGGTGCTTGCTCATGCGCCACCCTGCCACGCCGGACCGATTCGACGCTAGTCGGCCTCGATCGGCTGGAACATGGCGTTGAGCTGGTCGACGATCTGGTCCATTGGGGCCACCGAACTCGGCAGGTCTTCCGGTGCCTCGGGCGCCACGGCCGCATAGGGTACGCCCGACGGAAAGGCGCCGAACATCTGGAAGAAGGCGACCATGTCGTCGAGCACAGGCATGCGCCAGCGCCACGCAGCGCCAATGGCAATCACCGGCTCCATATGGCCGAAACCCTCATAATAGCGGGTCGTTACCCAGATGCCGGTGTCCTTTAGCTTCTGGGCAAACCGCTCGGTGTTCTGCATGCGCACGATCGGGTCGGTCGTGCCCGTAGCGAGATACATCGGCGGCGTGTCGGGCGTCACCAGGTTGATAGGCTGGGTGCCGGCCGGATTCGGCGCGGAACCGAAGGCATCACGAACCTCGCCATACTCGAATGGGTAGAAATCGAAGGGTCCGGAAAGGGCGGCGACGCCGCGGATCGACAGCGTTACGCCATACTCACGCAGGAACGAAGGGTCGAGCGCCAGCATCACCGCATTGTAGGCACCGGCCGAATGCCCGGCGAGGAAGACGCGCTGCGTATCCCCGCCATAGGTCTTGATGTTGTCCTGTACCCAGCGGACGGCCTGAGCGTTGTCCTCAAGGAAATCGGGATAGCGCACCTCGGGGAACAGCCGGTAATCGGGCACGACGGTGACGAAGCCCGCCGCCGCCAGCGCCCGCCCGGCG
>JAEZFJ010000085.1 GCA_023437755.1 Pseudomonadota bacterium | reverse complement strand
GTACTGGTTGACATCGGCGTCGGTAAAGTAGGCCAGGGGATTGACCTTGATACGGTCGTCGCTGGTCAGCTCGAAATGCGGCAGCACGCCGCGCTCCTTGGTCTGGTAGCGCTTGCGCCCGGTGACCCAGCCGCCGAACATCTCGGTCACCGGCTCCAGCGGCTCCGTCTTGCGGATGAAGCAGCAGGAGTCCGGATCGGTCTCCCAGAGATCGCCGCGCGGATCGAAGCGGGCGACGTCGGAGCTGGCGGGATGAATGGCGATGACGTTGCTGAGCCCCAGGTGCCGCTTCAGCGTCTCGACATAGTACAGCGTCTCGGCGAAGTGCTTGCCGGTCTCGAGGAAATAGACCTGCAAGGAGGGATCCACCTGCGAGACCATGTGGAGCAGGACTGCAGAATCCGCGCCGAAGGATGACACGATGGCGAGATCGCCCGGCAGCACTTCGGTTGCCGCATAGCGGAGCACGCCAACGGCGTCCATTTCATCGAACATGCCGTTGAGGGCGAGGATACCGAGGGCGCGCAGCTTGTCTTGTGCGGCGGGCGGGGGTGCGAGCTTAGGCAGCGCCATAGAGGGCCTCCTTGAACGGAGCATCGCCAAGGCGGCGATAGGCATCGATGAAGCTCTCGCCTTCGGCGCGCCGGGCAATGTAGGTGTCGACCAGCTTCTCGATGGCGGCGGGAACTGCCTCGGCCTCGAATCCGGGTCCGATGATCTTGCCGACTGCGGCCTGCTCGGTGGCGTCGCCCCCCAGGGTGATCTGGTAGAGCTCGCCACCCTTCTTCTCGACCCCCAGGATGCCGATGTGGCCGGCATGGTGGTGGCCGCAGGCATTGATGCAGCCCGAGATCTTGATCTTGAGTTCGCCGATCTCCTTCTGCCGGTCGGGGGCGGAGAAGGCCTTGGAGATTTCCTGCGCGAGCGGGATCGAACGGGCATTGGCCAGCGCGCAATAGTCGAGGCCGGGGCAGCAGATCATGTCGGCGATGGTGCCGACATTGCCCTCGGCAAGACCTGCGGCCACCAGCGCATCGTAGACGGTGCGCAGGTCGGACAGCGCGACATGCGGCAGCACCAGGTTCTGCTCGTGGGTGACGCGGAGTTCGTCGTAGGAATAGCGTTCGGCGAGATCGGCAACGACCTCCATCTGCTCGGCGGTGGCATCGCCGGGTGCGCCGCCCACCGGTTTCAGCGAGACGGTCACCGAGACATAGCCCGGTTGCTTGTGGGCGTTGAGGTTGTTGTCAAGCCAGCGGCCATAGGCGGGGTCAAGGATCGACTCGTAGGCGATGTCGAGACTGGTAACCGCCTGGTTGCGGAATTCCGGCGGTGCGAAGTAGGTGGTGATGCGGTCCACCTCCTCCTGCGGCAGTGTCAGCACGCCGCCGCGGATCTGGGCGAACTCGGCCTCGACCTGGCCCTTGATGCTCTCCAGACCCTCTTCGTGTACCAGGATCTTGATGCGGGCCTTGAACTTGTTGTCGCGCCGGCCGTAGCGGTTGTAGACGCGCAGGATGCTCTCGAGATAGGCGAGCAGGTGCTCGTTGGGCACGAAGCTGTTGATCAGCTTGGCGACCATGGGCGTGCGCCCGAGCCCGCCGCCGACCCACACTTCCCAGCCGATGTCGCCGGCACCGTTGGTCGCCGCCTGCAGGCCGATATCGTGGAGGCGAATGGCGGCGCGATCATGGGTGGCGCCGGTAATGGCGATCTTGAACTTGCGCGGCAGGTACGAGAATTCGGGGTGCAGGCTCGACCACTGGCGGATGATCTCGGCGACCGGACGGGGATCGATGATCTCGTCGGCGGCAGCACCGGCGAACTGGTCGGTGGTGACATTGCGGATGCAGTTGCCCGAGGTCTGGATGGAGTGCATCTCGACGCTGGCCAGTTCCTTGAGGATGGCCGGCACGTCGCTGAGGCGCGGCCAGTTGAACTGGATGTTCTGCCGCGTGGTGAAATGGCCATAGCCGCGGTCGTAGGTGCGGGCGATATGGGCGAGCTTGCGCAACTGCCGCGAGGACAGCGTGCCATAGGGCACGGCGATGCGCAGCATGTAGGCGTGGAGCTGCAGGTAGAGCCCGTTCATCAGCCGGAGCGGCCTGAACTGCTCCTCCGTCATCTCGCCCGACAGGCGGCGCTTCACCTGATCGGTGAACTGCTCGGTGCGGCCGGCGACGAAAGCCGCGTCGAATTCGTCATATCGATACATGATCGTCCTTACCCAGGCGCTGGCGGTCGAAGAGTACACCGTTCAGGTTGAGGGGCGCGGTGGGACCCGCCGCGCGGATGCGCTCGCGCAGCCGCTTGGGCACCAGGGCACCCTCGACCTGCTCGACTTCCTCGATTTCGATGCTGTTGATGCGGCCAGTGGCCTTGCTTGCGGCAATGGCGGCGTCGCGCGCTTCGGCCTCGTCCTTGCCGAAGAGGCGGGCGGCCTGCAGCTCCTCGACCCAGCGGCCGGAGGCGTCAAGGTAGACCGTGGCGCCGCTGATCAGTTCGTTGCCGGTGAGAAGTTCCATGTCAGGCTACCTTGAAGTTCTGCACGGCAAACGCCGCGGCGTCGGCCCAATCGCCGGCAGCGACGGCCCTGCCGACCAGGATGACGGCGGGACCATCGGCGAAGTCGACGGAGTTGGACGCCAGAGCAGCGAGCGAGCCGGAGTAGGTCGTGCGGTCGGGACGGCCAGCGTTCACGACGACGCCCACCGGGAGGTCGGCGGGCGCGCCATGCTGGATCAGGCGGGCGGCCACCTCTCCTGCAATCGACTTGCCCATGTAGAGCGCGAGCGTCAGGCCGGCCTGAGCCAGGGCGGCCCAGTGGGTGAGGTCACCGTCGTCGGCACCGTGGGCCGTCGCCATGACGAACCCGCTCGACACCTTTCGCAGGGTCACCGGCGTAGCGGTGTCCGCTGCAGCCGCCAGCGCAGCGCTGACGCCCGGCACGACCGAGTAGGTGATGCCGGCCTTGCGGAGGGCGGCGATCTCCTCGCCTGCCCGGCCGAACACCATGGGATCGCCGGACTTGAGGCGAGCCACGCGCTTGCCTTCGTCGGCGAGGCGCACGATCAAGGTGTTGATCTGGGCCTGGGAGAAACTGTGATGGCCCTTTGCTTTGCCGACGCTGATGCGCTCGGCGTCGCGACGGGCCATGTCGACAACAACCTGCGGCACCAACTGGTCATGAACAATGACATCGGCTTCCTGCAGCAGTCGCTGGGCGCGGAGGGTCAGCAGATCTTCGGTGCCGGGACCGGCGCCGATCAGCCAGACCACGCCCTGTCCAGTTCCGGCGGCATGACTGACGAGCAGGCTCTCTGCAGCCGCCGTGCCGGCGCCCCGCTGCTCGGCGGCCTCGATCTCGGGTGAGGTCACCAGGGCCTCGTAGAAGCGGCGGCGGGCGGCGTTGTCGTGAATCAGGGCTTCAGCCTTGTGCCGCAACCGCCCGGCAAGACTCGCGATTTTGCCGACAGAGGGGGAGAGCATCGCCTCGATGCGGGCGCGGACGAGTCGGGCCAGGACCGGCGCATCGCCTTCGGTGGAGATGGCAACGGTCAGCGGCGCCCGGTCGACGATCGACGGCGTGTAGAAATCGCACTCGGGCGGTACGTCGACGACGTTGAGGGGAACGCCGCGGCGTCGCGCCTCGGCCTTTGCAAGCTCCGCGTCCTCGCCTTCCTCTGCAACGAAGACCAGCGCTGCCCCGTCAAGGTCCCCGGCGACCAGCGGCCGCTCGTGAACGGCGTCGGCGTGGACGGAGAAGTCGGCCTCGATCTGCCGGGAGACAATCACGACCTGAGCAGTAGTCTTACTTGCCAGCCGGGCCTTGTTCAGGGCTTCGTCGGTGCCGCCGACGATGATGATCTTCCTGCCCTCGACGATATAGCTCAACGGAAACGTGTTGAGAGTGCCCATTGGTGTCCCAGTTTCACTGCAGGCGGAAAATACCGGCAGCAGGGACACCTCACAAGCTATTGAAAACCAATAGCTTTTATATTTCTCGCGCTGGGCGGCGCGTGGAACGCGAACGGGCACCTCGGCAGCAAGGCCGCCAAATGAATCCGGAGAGGCGGCCCTGAGCGAAAATTCCGCTCAGCCCTGACGGCTGGGCACATGCACAACCAGGCCGTCGAGCTTGTCGCTGACCTTGATCTGGCACGAGAGGCGGCTCTGCGGACGAACGTCGAACGCAAAGTCGAGCATGTCCTCTTCCATCATCGAGGGGCCGCCCACCGTCTCCGCCCAGGCATCATCGACGTAGACGTGGCAGGTGGCGCAGGTGCAGGCGCCGCCGCACTCGGCAACGATGCCGGGGATGCCGTTCATGATAGCGGTTTCCATCACGGTGGAACCGGCCTGCGCTTCCGTATCGATGCGCTCGCCATCCGGAGCGATGTAAGTGATCTTGGTCATGTGCTCTTGCCTTCGTTAGGGCGGATATAGGCGGTGAAGAGGAGAGCCGCCAGCCTCCCGGACCTCATGGTGAGCCCGTCGAACCAGGAGGTCGGTAACACCGTGGCCGCGACCTCGACCTTCGACACGCTCAGGATGAGGTCTACGAGAGTGCGGTGTTCGCTTCAGTACCCGCCAGCAGCCGCTCCAGATAGTGCTCTCCGATGCCGAACATGGCTTTGAGGTCGGCGATCTGTGCATCGGCCTCCTTGCCGGCCCGGGAATCCTTCTCGGCGACGATGAGGTTGTTCTTGGGGGTGTGGGCGTCGGAGACGAACTCAAACACGCGTGTCTTGTAGCCGTGCCGCTCCAGCAGCAGCGCCCGCAGGGTGTCAGTCAGCATCTCGGCCTGACGCTCGCGGAAGATGCCATGACGGAGCAGCGGCGACAGTGTGCCGGCGGCAGTGCCACGCTCCATCTCGCGCCGGACCTGCTTGTGACAGCATGGTGCAACGGCGATCAGGCGAGCGCCGGCCAGGATGCCCTTGTAGATGGCGTCGTCCGTCGCCGTGTCGCAGGCATGCAGGGCGATCACCGCATCGGCCCCACTGGCGTCATAGTCGAGGATGCTGCCCGGAGCGAAGCTGAGGCCTGTAAGACCCGAGGATTGCGCCAGACGGTTGCCGTCGGTGACCAGTTGCGGGCGAAGTTCTACGCCGACGATCTCACCCGAGCGACCCTGGGCC
>JAEZFJ010000045.1 GCA_023437755.1 Pseudomonadota bacterium | reverse complement strand
CCTGTCGACCATGGAGGAGATGCAACTGACCCGCTACTCCGACGAGGCGGTACGCTATCTGTCGGTTGCCGACGACGGCACACTCGCTTTCACCCATGGCGGCCGCATCGACACCATGGCGCCCGGTGCGGAAGAGCCGACGGCGATCGAGATCCTGACGCTCGACCAGCGCACCAACAACCGGACCAACTACTACGCCGAGCAGTCGCAGGGATTCACGAGTTCGCCCGACGGAACGCTGTTCGCGCATGTCGCAAACACGGATGTGTTCCTGTCGGACGGCGACGGCAACTATCGGCGGATCACCGACACGCCGGGCGAGGAGCGGGACATCACCTTCTCGCCAGACAGCACGCTGCTGGTCTATGCGGCGCAGAGGGATCACCAATGGGGCCTCTATGCCGTCGATCTGAGCGGCGGCGAAAGCGGGTTGGCACTGAACTACGAGGAGCAGAAGCTGCTGGTGGAAGAAGATGGCAACGCTGCGAAGCCGACGTTCTCGCCCGACGGCAGCAAGATCGCCTATATCGCCGACCGGCGCGAAGTCCGGGTCCTTGAGCTCGAAAGCGGTGACGTGACCGTTCTGTTTGGGGCGGGCGACTACAATTCCACCTATTTCGACGGCAATCTGCAGTTCGCCTGGTCGCCGAACTCGGCGGAGCTGGCGGTCGACTGGAACACCATCGATGCGTCCGAGCTGCGTCGGGTCGCCATCGTGCCCGCCGACGGCAGCGCTTCCCCGCGCCCGGTCGGCACCGTCACCGATCTCTGGCACTATGTCTGGTCCGCGGATGGGACGCAGATCATCGGATCGACAACGCTCTACGGGTCACGCGACGCGCAGCTGCACTCTGAAGACAGCGATCTCTACCGCATCTTCCTGTCCGAGGCGGCGCGGCAGGATTTTCTCGACCATGCCGATGGCACCGCTGGCGATGCGGATCAGGACGCTGACGACGTTGTTGCCAAGAGCTACCCGGCGGACCGTTTTCGTTCGCGGCGGCTCGAAGATCGGTTGACGTCCGACCTGCCCGGCCCGGTGGGCCTGCTGGCGCTGGACGATCCTCAGTATCTGCTGGCGCCGACCTTTGACGGCGAAACGCTCGAGCTCAACGTGGTCGACCTGGCGACCGGCGAGCACGACAGCCTTGCCAGCCTGACGGTGCCCAACCTGCTGGACATCTCATTCGCTCCCGACGCAGGGCTGGTCGACCTCAAGATGCCGGGCGAAATCCTGAGGGTACCGCTGGCGCAACCCGACCAGAGGTTCGCTGTCGCCACCGACATCTTCTTTACGCGCGACGAGCAGGCGGCTCGCCATGCGGCATTCGAACAGGCCTGGGCGGACATCAAGTATCGCTTCTACGATGCGGGTCTCGAGGGACGAGACTGGGAAGCAATCGGCGAGAAATATCGCGCTTATGTTCCCTCCGTGGCCACCAACCGTGAACTGGTGAGCCTGATTGCAGCAATGCTGGGCGAACTGTCGGCGTCCCACCTGTTCGTCTCGTTCCACGGGACCGAAGGGACGACCGATGGCATCGGCACGCACAACGACGCCCTTGGCGTGTACCTGGATCATGGCTACACGGGGGAAGGACGGCGGATCGCGGCCGTGCTCCCGGGCGGACCGCTCGACCGGCAGTCACTGGGCATCGATGCGGGGGACATCATCTCCTCTATCAATGGCCAGCCGGTGCCCGAAGCCGGTGGGCTGGACAGGCTGCTCGACCTCAATGTTGGACGGCAGGCGCTGGTCGGCGTCATCGATCTCGACGGCGACGGCAGCGAACGGATCGTGCAGGTCAAACCCATCAGCCCTGGCGAAGAGCAGGGGCTGGCCAAACGCCGCCTGCTGGATGCTCGAGCAGAGACGGTGCAGCGGCTGTCGAACGGCTGCATCGCCTACCAGTACCTGCCGGCGATGGACACCGGCCCCTATCTGGACCTGCTGGCGACGCTCAGCGCAGCGCGCAACATGGCGAAGGCCGCGATCGTCGACGTCCGATCCAATGGCGGCGGCAACCTTACGCGCGAACTGATCACCCTGCTTTCCGGCACGGCGTACGCCACGCTGGGGCGCGACGACGGCGCGCTGGACCACGAACCCAACAATCGCTGGCTGTGGCCGAGTGCGGTGGTGGTGGACAGTTTCGGCTATTCGGACGGCTCGGTGTTCCCGCAAGCCTACCAGGACAACGAACTCGGCAAGCTGGTGGGCGATACGGTGCTCAACACGGGAACGGCCGTGAACTACGTGGAAAGCCGGATCGTACCGGGCCTAGTCTACGGCATCCCGGTTCTGCCGAACCGGCGTCTGGACGGCTCGTACTACGAGAACCACATCATCCATCCCGACATCCATGTGCCGTCCGATCCGAATGCCCTGGGCCTCAACACCGATCCGCAGCTCGAAGCGGCTGTCGCATCGCTGATGCAGGAGATCGGGGCGGAGGCGGACTGCGGCCGCTGATCCTGGAGGCGTCGCGCTGACACCTGCTGCCGAGGGGACCTTCCCCCCGGCTTTGTTGCGGGTTGTTCCGATATCCCTCATTCGGGTGGGGTCCAGGGGCCGCAACATGTGAAAATGCACGGGCTGACGAAGATTTGCGGAAAGGGTGCTACCGCAAACATTTGCATTTGGCGTAGCACATACTTATCGAATCTCATTGAGAATGGGTGTGTCGGTGTGCTGCCGCAGTGGCTTGCGCACCGTGAAGGGGAGCCACCGATGTCAAGAACCGCCTCATGGGCCGGCATTATCCTGATGACTGCTGCCATGGCGCTGCCTGTGCAAGCCAACGAGCAGACAAACCGCCTCTACGACTTCGCCGGCAACTGGAGCGGCTCGGGACAATTGGTGGGCGGCGAGAAGCCCGAAGAGTTTCGCTGCCGACTGACGGTTGACCGGGGGCGCATGTCCAAGATCAACTATTCGGGGCGCTGCAGCCTGGTTAACATGAACCTCTCGGTGGCCGGCACGATCGCCTACAACACGGGGGCAGGCCGCTACGAGGCAGTGATGAGCTCGAACGCCGGGTTCACCGGTGATGCCGTGGGGCGCGAGCGCGGCGACCGCATCGTGTTCAGCCTCGAGGAGCGGCAGGCCGACAAGCGCGGCAACGACGTGCAGATCGGCGCCGTCATCGAGCTGATCGGGCAGTCCATAACCGTGCACTTCCAGGTTGAGTTCAACGACTCCGGTGAAGTCATGACCGCGGAGGTGCCGTTCTCACGCAGGTGAGGCGGCTGACAGTCTGATCCCCATGGATACGCAAGCATCGCCGAGTGCCAAGACCGCAGGTTTCGCTGCGGCTGGCGGAACGCCCCTGGTCGCAGCGCAGGACCTTTGCTACTCGCTGGTGCTATCCGGCGAGACTCTCCACATCCTCCGAAATGTGTCGCTTCGTCTGGAGCCAGCCGAAGTGGTTGCGGTGGTCGGTCCTTCCGGCAGCGGCAAGACCTCACTGCTGATGCAGCTGGCCGGACTCGAGCGGCCCACAAGCGGCACTGTGAGCGTGGCCGGAACCGAACTGACCAAGCTGAGCGAAGACCAGCTTGCCGAGTTCCGCCGGGACAATGTCGGCATCATCTTCCAGAGCTTTCACCTGATCCCGTCGCTGACGGCCCTCGACAATGTGGCGCTGGCGCTGGAGATCGCCTCGCCGCACCTGCCGCTGGCCGAAGTGCGCAAGGAAGCCGCAGCAGCGCTCACGGCTGTCGGGCTCGGCGAACGGCTCACCCATCGCCCCAGCGCCATGTCGGGCGGGGAGCAGCAGCGCGTCGGCATTGCCCGGGCGCTGGTGACAAAACCGCGGCTGCTGTTGGCGGACGAGCCAACCGGCAACCTCGACCAGACCACCGGCTTGATGGTGATCGAACTGATCTTCGAACTCGCGCGGCGGCAGAACACGGCCGTGGTCCTGATTACCCACGATCCGGCGCTGGCCCAGCGGGCCGATCGGATGATGACCATGAACAACGGCGTACTGAGCGAAACGCCGGCTGAACCCGCCATCCTATGAACCAGCTTCTTGCAACGATCCGGGTCGGGCTCCTGGACATGCGGGGGGACTGGCGGCGCTTTGCGCTGCTGATCGTGTGCCTGGCCATCGGTACCGCGCTGGTGGCGGGCGTGAGCCTCGTCGGCGCGAGCTTGAGGCAAGCCATCGAACGGGATGCGGCCTTGCTGATGGGCGGAAGCCTGGAATTGAGCCGGGCGGACCGACTCGCCACCTCCGAAGAACTCAGCCTTATGAGTGGCTTCGGCGATATCGCCATGGTCGTCGACAGCAATGTTCGCGCCGAGACGTTCGAAGCAACGGCCTTTGTCGACCTGATCGCCGTTGGTGAGGGGTACCCGCTGCTGGGCCGGGTGGACAGTCCACAAATGCCTGAAGGCAGCAAGCCGGCACAGTTCCTGGAGGAACGGGACGGACAGTTCGGCGCCCTCGTCGACCCGCTGATGCTCGACAGCCTTGATGCGGCAGTTGGGGATACGATCAGCATCGGTGGAACCGACTTCGAGGTGCGGGGGCTGCTGCGTGCTGTTCCCGATGCGCCGGTCCGCGGCTTGCGGCTCGGCTCCCCTGCCCTGATCGCGCTGCCGGCGCTCGCCGAACTGTCCGATCGGACATCACCATTGCCGGGGCTTGGCAATGTGTTCCGCTACAAGCTGCTGCTTGCCGACGGCGACGCGGAACTGGTGAAGGAAGAGATTGCCACGGCACTCGGCGATGCCGGCTGGCAAGTGCGTTCGGCGCGCGACGGGCTTGGCGAGATGGTGCGCTACTACGACCTGTTCATGCGCTTCCTGGTGGTGGTGGGGCTGGTGTCGCTGTTTGTCGGCGGCGTCAGCGTCTGGACGGTGATCTCGACCTATATCGGGGAGCGCACGATCACGATCGCCACCATGCGCAGCCTCGGGGCGAGCCGCCGTCGGGTGATGGGGCACTTTCTTGCGCAGGTGGGAACGCTGGCGGTCATCGGGGTTGGCATCGGGCTCCTGATCGGGGCGATCGGGGCGCTGGTCGCCATGCCGATCGTGGGTTCTGCAGCCGGCGTGCCGCTGTCGGGGGCGCTGGAACCAGTGCCGCTGCTGGTCGCCGGCGCCGCAGGGCTGGTGGTGGCATTTGCCTTCTCGTATCTGCCGCTGACGCAAGGGCAGATGATCAGTCCGGCGACCCTGTTCCGCTCCAAGGGTGTGGGCGCCGACCCGGTGCCGTGGCAGGCATGGCTGTCGGTGAACCGCCTCGGACCGCTGGTGGTGGCCCTGGCGCTGTTCATCTGGCTGGCTTCGATCATGACCAATGATCCGGTGCTGGTGGCGGGCTTCGGGATTGCCTGCGCGGCCGCGGTGGTGTTGCTGCGGGGAGTGCTGGCCGGCGTGCGGGCGCTGGTGCGCCGGCTGCCGGAGGCTCGCTGGGCGGTGCTGCGGCGCGCGCTGAAGCAGATCGATGCCCCCGGATCGAGCGCACCGGCGGTGGTGGTGTCGGTGGGGCTGGCCCTGACGATGCTCACCATGGTGTTGTCGTTCGAGCTCAATCTGCGCAACGAGTATCTCGGCGCCTCAGCCTTCGACGCTCCCACCTTCGTGGCGCCGGACCTGTTCGACGACGAGGTGGACCTGCTGCAGGCGCTGGGCGATCGCGACCCTGAAATCGCGCAAGTGACGGCCGTGCCGATGCTGCGTGGCGCGGTGGCGACGGTGAACGGCGAGCCAGCCGCAACACTGCACCCACGTGGAGCCGCAGCCTCGTTCCTGCTCTCGGGTGAAATTCCACTGGCGTATCGGAGGGAGTTGCCGACGGCATCGCGGATCGTTGCCGGCTCGTGGTGGGCCGCTGACTATAATGGTGATGCCCTGGTGTCGCTGCACCAGGACCTCCGGTCGGGACTGGGCGTGTCGCTCGGCGACCAGGTGACTTTCTCGATCTTTGGCGACGAGGTGACGGCAACGATTGGCAGTTTCCGCGACTATTCCTGGCAGGGCGGCATCGATGTGCTGGTTACCTTCTCCCCCGGCGTGATCGAGGATTATCCACTGACCCTTCTTGGGGCGGTGACGACGGCGGCTGGCCGGGAAGACGCGGTGGAACTGCGGCTGGCTGACGAACTTCCGGATGTGCGGTTCATTCCGATCGGGGAGACGCTGCAGAAGATCACCCTGGCCCTGCAGCAATTGTCGCTCGCGGCCTCGATCGTCGGCGGCGTGGCGGTCGCCAATGGCCTGCTGGTGCTGATCGGCAGCCTGCTGACGGGCCGCAAGCAGCGGCAGGCGGACGCGGTGGTGATGCGGGTGATCGGCGTGCGGGTGCCGACGCTGGTGGGCACGGCCCTGCTGGAGCACGTCTTGCTCGCGCTTGTCGCGGCACTTGTGGCCGTACCGCTCGGGATCGGGCTTGCCTGGTTCCTGACGGTGCTGCTGCTCGAGGTGGAGTTTGCGCTGCCGGCGCTGTCACTGGCAGCTTTCGCAGGCGTTGCGTTGCTGCTCAGCGGCGTGCTGGGGGCGACGACCATCTTGCCGGCGATGCGTCCCCGCCCTGCCCTGTTCCTGCGACAGCTGACGGCCGAGTAACCTAGGCCGCGGTCGCAGCGGCGACAGTGACGCCAAACTCGCGTTGCGAGTACGGGTGGACGTGCAGTGCCAGCACCCAGAGGCTGGACATGGCGACGGCGGCGAAGATGACCAGGGCGCGCGCGGCGCCGCGCGGACGGTCCAGATGCACGAAGACCATGGCGATCATCGTCATCAGTGTCAGCACCGCGACCAGGTACCACTTGGCCTCGTCTACGAGGCTCTGGCCGATGGCCAGGCGGGCGTTGCGGGCATCCTGCAGTTCATCGAAGTCCTGCACCAGCTTGCCGGCTATAGCGTCGGGGATGCGTGAGCCAGCGGCGGCGATCAGGTCGATGCGGATATCCTGCAGGGCGGCGTCGACATCCGGGTGCGGTGCGTGGTTGAGATTTTCGCCCCATTCGGTGCGGTCGACCGCCTCTGCATAGCGGCTGATGGCGTCGCTCATGTCAGACAAATCAAGGGCTTCCGGAGCCGAGGCGCCCGCGAGGCGGGCGATGGAGGAGCGTTCGGCGGAAGCGGCCCGGTCGGCCTGAGCGCCAAGGGTCCAGATGTCGGCGGCAGCGAAGCCTAGGGCCAGGGCCCAGGCGGCGGCGATCACCCCGATGAAGGGTGGCACCGGCATGGCCGTGGCTGGCTGGGCGCCCTGGCGGGTCAGCATGAACAGGGTGGCGAGGGAAACCACCAGGCAGAGCAGCACGAAACCGGACACGGCCAGCAGCAGCAGCGGGGTGGGCAGGGTGAGGATAACGTTCACGTAAGGCACCGGTGGATCAGGGTTCCCGTGATACTTCCTGAACGAAGGTGAACGCCGGCTTACGACAGATGAACGCGTTCTAGCGGCGGGCGCTGAACGGATTGTCCTTGAACAACACTTCCCGGTCCTGAGTGAAGTTCGCGAGCAGCGGAATGGCGGCGCCGCCGAGAGCTCGGGCGCTGGTGCCGAGGGAGCCCTCCACCAGAGTGAAGGGGGAGAGGCCCTGTCGATTGACCTCGGCAAGAGCGGCTCTGGTCGCTTCCAGGATGCGGGTGCGGACGGAGGGTGGAAAGGCGCCGTCGATGACCACTGTCTCGACATCGACCACGGCGACGGCGGCCGTGACGGCGTGCGCGAGGTGGCTCGCGACCTGATCGATCCACTTGTCGAGCGTGGGGCCGAGATCATCGCCCCAGTCGTCGGGGGATTGCCAGAGCACTTCGGCGCGGCGGCCCTGGCGGATGAGTTCGCGCTCGAGCACGTAGATGGAGGCGGCGTTCATCAGTTGAGGAAGGCGGCTGCCGGGCGGTGCGTTGCTGGCGGGCATGGAGCCGAGCGCGCCCGCATTGTTGGTGCGGCCAGGAAAGAGGTGGCCGCCGAACACGAGGCCGCCGCCAATGAAGGAGCCGATGAAGACATAGAGATAGTCGACGTAGTCTGCACCGCGGCCGAACATCAGCTCGGCGGCGCAAGCGGCGGTGATGTCGTTGTAGAAATAGACCGGCCAGGGGCAGATGGCGGCAAGTTCGGCGCGGATGTCGACCTCGCGCCAGGCGTCGATGTCCTCGCGCGGCGCGCCGATCTCCTCGGGCCAGGTCCACATCTCGTAGGGCGAGGCGATGCCGAGACCGGCGATGCGGCGGAGCGCGTCGGGGGAAAGGCCGGACTGGAGTTCGGTGAGGCCCGCCTCGGTGAAGGACCGGATGGCGGCGGGCGTGGGATAGGCATAGGTCTGGTGCAGGAAGCGCTGCACCTCACCGGTGAAATTGATCAGCGACAGGTCGGCACTGCGGCGGCCGATCTTGAGGCCGACGGAGTAGGCGCCCTCGGGGTTGAGCGAGTAAGGCACCGAGGGTTGGCCCACCCTGCCCCGGACCACCGCCTCGCGACGCAGGAGCCCGTCGGCTTCGAGCTGGTTGGCGATGATGGAGATGGTCTGCGGCGACAGACCCGTCATGCGGGCGATGTCGGCCTTGGGGAGGCTCCCGTGGCGGCGGACGAGCGAAAGCACCAGGCGTTCGTTGTAGAGCCGCACCCCGCTCTGGTTGGTGCCGCGGCTAAGGTCGTCAGACCGCCCTCGCATTGTTGTGCCGGCTTCCGCCAATAGCGCCTCCGCTTGCTGCCGCACCCGCCTATCGCAGCTTTCAGTGGATGGCCAGCAGCCCTGCCGTGGCAGAAGGACGCCGCCAGACCTTGCCTGTCAATTAATAAATCAAGCGGATTAACTTATTGACTCACCCCGAGGGCCATGGTGACATCGCAGCGATCGGACGGCGCGAGGAGGAGACTGGCGACCGTTCGGCACCGACCGCGACCGGGACACTCCGGCGCCGTTCCCTCGGGAGGAGAGTACATGAACGGGTTTATGAAAGCTGCGGCGGGTGCCGCCGTGCTGCTCGGGCTTGCGTCCGGATCAGCTGCCTACGCCCAAGAGATCGTGGGCCTCATTACCAAGACGGAAGGCAACCCCTTCTTCGTCAAGATGCGCGAGGGTGCGCAGGCAAAGGCGCAGGAGCTGGGGCTGGACCTCCGCACCTATGCCGGCGATTTCGACGGCGACAACGAAAGCCAGATCGCGGCAATCGAGAGCCTGATTGCGGCCGGCGCCAAGGGCTTCGCCATCGTGCCCTCCGACTCTTCGGCCATCGTGCCGACCATTCAGCAGGCGCGGGATGCGGGTCTGCTGGTGATCGTGCTCGACACGCCGCTGGAGCCGATGGATGCGGCGGACGCGACCTTTGCCACCGACAACCGCAAGGCCGGGCTGCTGATCGGCCAGTGGGCGTCGGCGACACTGGGCGACGAGGCCGCCAACGCCAAGATCGGCTTCCTCGACCTCGCGACCAACCAGCCGACCGTGGACTACCTGCGCGACCAGGGCTTCATGGAAGGCTTCGGGATCGATGTGAAGGACCCGAACCGCTACGGCGACGAGGACGATCCGCGCATCTGCGGCCATGAAGTGACCGCCGGCTCCGAAGAGGGCGGCGTGACAGCGATGGAAACGCTGCTGCAGCGGTGCCCGGACATCAATGTCGTTTACGCCATCAACGAGCCGGCCGCGGCGGGCGGGTACCAGGCGCTGCAGGCGGCTGGTGTCGAGAACGTGCTGATCGTTGCCGTCGATGGCGGCTGCCCTGGCGTCCAGAACGTCAAGGACGGCATCATCGGCGCGACCTCCCAGCAGTATCCGCTCGACATGGCCGCGCTTGCGATGGAGGCGATCGCCAAGTTCGCCGAGGACGGCACCAAGCCGGAAGTCGACCCGGAACTCGGCTTCTACGACACCGGCGTGCGTCTGGTAACCGACCAGCCGGCGGAAGGCGTCGAGTCCATCGACACCGATGAGGGCATGGAGCTCTGCTGGGGCTGACATGGCAGCGGCCCTTCCGGTGCGCCGGAAGGGCCATACCTGATTTCGTGCCGGAGCGGAGGGGCATGGCATGAGTGACGACGCCACTGGCACGGCGACGGCTGAACAAGGCCTGGCAGGAGCCCATCACGGCGTGGCCAGCTTTGAAGACGAGGCACCGAACCCGCTGCGGCGCGTGCAGCACTTCTTTCACCAGAACCCGACGGCCATTCCGGCGATCATCCTGCTGATTGCGGTGGTGGTGTTCGCCTTTGTCAGCGGCGGGCGGTTCTTCGGGACCCTCAACCTGTCGCTGATCCTGGCGCAGGTGACGCTGATCGCCCTGCTGGGCACGGCGCAGACGCTGGTGATCATCACCGCCGGCATCGACCTCTCGGTCGGGGCGAGCATGGTGCTCAGCTCCATCATCATGGGCAAACTGGCCGTGGATTATCAGGTCCCCGTCGTCGTGGCGTTCCCGCTGGGATTGCTGACGGGGTTGATCTGCGGGCTCTTCAACGGCCTGCTGGTAACGCTGCTGAAGCTGCCGCCGTTCATCGTGACGCTCGGGACCTGGAGCATCTACGGGGCGCTGATCACGCTGGTGTCCAACGCGGCGACCATTCGCTCGCAGGCGCTGGACGAGTTCGCGCCATTCCTGAAGTCGATGGGCGCGCGCATCCCGATCGGGGGTGGCGCCTTCCTGATGTACGGCTCGATCCTGATGATCCTGGTGGCGGCGGTGGTCTGGTACATGCTCAGCCGCACCGCCTTCGGCCGGCATGTCTATGCGATCGGCGATGACCCCAATGCCGCGCGGCTATCGGGCATTCAGGTGAACAAGACGCTGATCGGGGTCTACGCGCTGGCCGGCCTGATCTGCGGGATTGCCGGGTGGGTGCTGATCGGGCGGGTGGGCGCCGTGTCGCCGCTCGGCAACCAGACGGCGAACCTCGATGCCATCACGGCCGTGGTGATCGGCGGCACGTCGCTGTTCGGCGGGCGCGGCTCGATCCTGGGCACGTTGTTCGGGGCACTGATCGTGGGCGTGTTCGACTCCGGGCTGTCGCTAACCGGCGTGGACCCGCTGTGGCGCCAGCTTACCGTGGGTGCGCTGATCATCGTGGCCGTTGCCATCGACCAGTGGATTCGGAGGATTTCGTCATGACGACGCCGGTGCTGGAGGCGCGCGGGCTGACTAAGCGCTACGGTCGGGTCGTGGCGCTGGACGAGGCCGATTTCGACCTCGAGGAGAATGAAATCCTCGGGGTGATCGGCGACAATGGCGCCGGCAAGTCGACGCTGATCAAGGCGCTGTGCGGTGCAGTGGTCCCTGATGGCGGGGAGATACGGCTCGGCGGCAAGCCGGTGCATTTCCGCTCCCCCATGGAAGCGCGAATGGCCGGGATCGAGACGGTGTACCAGGACCTGGCACTCACCCCTGCCCTGTCGATCGCCGCCA
>JAEZFJ010000476.1 GCA_023437755.1 Pseudomonadota bacterium | reverse complement strand
TCAACAAATATCTGGGCAAGGACTACGAGGTCCTGGCCTCCTTCGGTCATATCCGCGACCTGCCGTCCAAGGATGGCTCGGTCCGGCCCGAGGAAGACTTCGCCATGTCGTGGGAGGTGGACACCGCCGCCCGCAAGCGCGTCAGCGATATCGCCAATGCTCTCAAGAATGCCGACGGCCTGATCCTCGCGACCGACCCGGATCGAGAAGGCGAGGCTATCTCCTGGCACATCATGGACGTGCTCAGGGCCAAGAAGGCGATCAAGAAGGACACGCCGGTCCAGCGCGTGGTGTTCAACGCCATCACCAAGGACGCCGTGACCGCGGCCATGGCGAATCCCCGCGACATTGACATGCCGCTGGTCGATGCTTACCTGGCGCGGCGGGCGCTCGACTACCTTGTCGGCTTCACCCTTTCGCCGATCCTGTGGCGGAAATTGCCGGGGTCGCGCTCGGCGGGCCGGGTGCAGTCGGTGGCGCTGCGGCTGGTGTCCGACCGCGAGTCCGAGATCGAGAAGTTCAGGCCCGAGGAATACTGGTCCGTCGAGGCGCAGCTGAAACAGGCCGGCAAGAGCTTCCTGGCGCGGCTGTTCTCAGTGGACGGCAAGAAGACGGACAAGCTGGCGATCAAGAACGGCGAGGACGCGACGGCGCTGAAGGGGCTGATCGAATCCGGCCAGTTCAACGTCACCAATGTCGAAAAGAAGCCCACCAAGCGTAACCCTTACGCCCCGTTCACCACCTCGTCGCTGCAGCAGGATGCATCCTCGCGCCTGGGATTCTCGCCCAACCGCACCATGCAGATTGCCCAGCGGCTCTACGAGGACGGGCTGATCACCTATATGCGAACCGACGCCGTGCAGATGGCGCCGGAAGGCATCGGCATGGCCCGCTCGGTGATCGGCAAATATTTCGGCGAGGAGTACCTCCCCGAAAAGGCGCGCATCTACCAGAGCAAGGCCAAGAACGCCCAGGAGGCCCACGAGGCCATCCGCCCCACCGACATGTTCAAGCGGCCCGAGCAGCTTCACATCGATGCCGACCAGCAGAAGATCTATGGGCTGATCTGGCGCCGCACGCTGGCGTCGCAGATGAAGTCCGCCGAGATCGACCGCACCACCGTCGACATTGCCGTCAACGTGCCCGGCCGCAAGGTCGAGCTGCGCGCGACCGGTTCAGTCGTGACCTTTCCCGGCTTCCTCACCCTCTATGGCGTGGAAGCATCGACGGGCGAGGACAATGACGACGAGGAAAGCCGCGAATTGCCGCCGCTCGCCGTGGGCGACAAGCCGAACCTCGAGAAGGTTGCGATCGAGCAGCATTTCACCCAGCCACCGCCGCGCTACACCGAAGCGAGCCTGATCAAGAAGATGGAGGAGCTCGGCATCGGCCGGCCGTCCACCTACGCGGCGACGCTGACGACGCTCAAGGACCGCGACTATGTCCGCCTCGAGGGCAAGGCGCTGCATCCCGAGGACCGCGGCCGCATCGTTACCGCCTTTCTCGAAAGCTTCTTCAGCCGCTATGTGGAGTACGACTTCACCGCGCATCTCGAAGAGCAGCTCGATCAGGTGTCGGCGGGCGAACTCGACTACAAGTCCCTGCTGCGCGACTTCTGGAAGGACTTCACCGCGGCGACCGAGGAGATCAAGGATCTCCGTGTCTCCGAGGTTCTCGATGCGCTGAACGACCTCCTGGCGGACCATATCTTTCCGCCGCGCGAGGATGGGGCGGACCCGCGCCGTTGCCCGACCTGCGGCAGCGGTACGCTGTCGCTGAAGCTGGGCAAGTTCGGCGCCTTCATCGGCTGCTCCAACTATCCCGAGTGCAAGCACACCATGCAGTTGTCCGACGCCGCCAGCGGGCAGGCTTCGGAGGCTGCGGCCGGTGATGGCGTTCTGGGCGTCGATCCGGAATCGGGCGAAGAGGTGTTTCTCAAATCCGGCCGCTTCGGGCCTTATGTGCAGCTCGGCGAGGGCAAGGAGCCCAAGCGCAGCTCGCTGCCGAAGGGGTGGGATGGTGCCTCGCTGACGCTCGAGAAGGCGTTGCAGCTGTTGTCGCTGCCGCGCGAGGTGGGCCTGCATCCGGAAACGGGGCTACCCATCAGTGCCGGGCTCGGCCGCTATGGGCCGTTCATCCTCCACGACGGCAAGTATGCCAACCTGCCGGATGTGGAAGAGGTGTTTACCGTCGGCATCAACCGCGCCGTTGACCTGATCGCGCAGAAGGCGGCGGGCGGGTTCAAGCGGGGCGGTGGCGCGGCTCAGGCCGCCATCAAGAGCTTCGAGCACGAGGCCGGGCCGATCACCGTCCGCGCCGGCCGCTACGGGCCTTATGTGAACCAGGGCAAGATCAACGCCACCATCCCCAAGGATGCAAAGCCCGAGGATGTGACGCTGGAGCAGGCCGTGGCGCTTCTCGCCGCCCGCGCCGAGGCGACCGGCACCAAGGTCAAGAAAGCTCCGGCAAAGAAGAAGGCGGCGGCCAAGAAGCCGGCAGCCAAGGCAGCCCCCAAGAAGGCCGCAGCCAGCAAGGCAAAGAAGGTACCCGAGGATGAAACGCCGCCGTTCTGAGGCAGCGTCCAGCTTTGCCTTTTCGGTGCAATTCGTGTAACCGCGCTTGCGCCTGCCGAACCGGCCGGTGCACAAGGCAGAAATCATGGCCAAACGCGTTCTCGTCCTCAACGGTCCGAACCTCAACATGCTCGGTACTCGCGAGCCTGGCATCTACGGGTCGGAAACCCTCAAGGATGTGGAGGCGCTTTGCCGCCAGAGCGGCGAGCGTCTCGGGCTCGACATCGACTTCCGCCAGTCCAATCACGAGGGCGAACTGGTCACCTGGGTCCAGCAGGCGCTCGGCACGGCCGACGCGATCCTGATCAACCCGGCAGGCTACTCACACACCTCCGTCGCCATTCCCGACGCCCTCAAGGCGGTGGGGCTGCCGGTGGTCGAGGTTCATATTTCGAACATTCACCAGCGTGAAGCGTTTCGGCACCATTCCTTTGTCTCGAGCGTTGCATTTGCCGTTATTTGCGGCTTCGGCCCCGGCGGGTATAGGCTGGCGCTGGAAGGGCTCGCCGACAAACTCAAAGAACAAGCGCGCCGAGCGCGGGAGACCGACAGGAAATGACCAAGTCGAATGTGGATCAGGAGCTGATCCGGGCCATTGCCGAACTGCTCAACAAGGAAAACCTGGCCGAGATCGAGATCGAACAGGACGACCTGAGGGTCCGCGTCACCCGTTCCTATCCCAACGAGGCGCCCACCTACGCTCCTGCCCCGCAGCAGTTCTATGCACCGCCCGCGGCCCCGGCTCCGTCGGCTCCGTCCGTTCCTGCGGGCTCCGTCGTAGCCGCTCCGGCAGCCGTGGAAGATCTGGCTTCAAATCCCGGCACGCTGACCTCGCCCATGGTCGGCACCGCCTACCGCTCGCCCGAGCCCGGCAAGGCCGTGTTCGTTGAAGTCGGCGCCAAGGTCTCGGAGGGCCAGACGGTCCTCATCATCGAGGCGATGAAGACCATGAACCAGATCCCGGCGCACCGCTCCGGCACCGTCACCCGCATTCTGGTCGACGACGCCCAGCCCGTCGAATACGGCGAGCCGCTGGTCGTCATCGAATAAGGGGACTTTCCATGTTCCAGAAGGTCCTCATCGCCAATCGCGGCGAGATCGCCCTGCGCATCCTCAGGGCGTGCAAGGAACTCGGCATCCAGACGGTGGCGGTGCACTCCACCGCCGATGCCAACGCCATGCATGTGCGCCTTGCCGACGAGAGCGTCTGCATCGGCCCGAACTCCGCCAAGGACAGCTACCTCAACATTCCCTCGATCCTGGCGGCCTGCGAGATCACCGGCGCCGATGCGGTGCATCCCGGTTACGGGTTCCTCTCGGAGAACGCGCGCTTCGCCAAGATTCTGGAAGAGCACAAGGTCACCTTTATCGGGCCTTCCGCGCACCATATCGAGATCATGGGCGACAAGATCACCGCCAAGAAGACCGCGGTGGAACTGGGCATTCCGGTGGTCCCCGGTTCCGCCGGCGCCGTCGAGAGCGATGAAGACGCGCTACGCACGGCGGCCGAAATCGGCTACCCCGTTCTGATCAAGGCGACCGCCGGCGGCGGCGGCCGCGGCATGAAGGTGGCCAAGACCGAAAAGGACCTGCTGGAAGCCTGGTCCACCGCACGCACCGAAGCCAAGGCGGCCTTCGGCAACGACTCCGTCTACATGGAGAAGTATCTCGGCAAGCCGCGCCACATCGAAGTGCAGGTGCTGGGTGATGGCAAGGGCAATGCCGTCCATCTGGGCGTGCGCGACTGCTCGCTGCAGCGCCGCCATCAGAAGGTCTGGGAAGAGGCCGGCGGCCCTACCATCAAGCCGGAAGAGCGTGACCGGATCGGCGAGATCTGCGCCGCGGCCATGCGCAAGCTCCAGTACTCGGGCGCCGGCACCATCGAGTTCCTCTACGAGAACGGCGAGTTCTACTTCATCGAGATGAACACCCGCCTGCAGGTGGAACACCCGGTGACCGAGCGCATCACCGGCATCGACATCGTCTACGAGCAGATCAGCGTCGCCTCCGGCCAGCCCCTGTCGATGAAGCAGGAGCAGGTGCAGTTCTATGGCCACGCCATCGAGGTGCGCATCAACGCCGAGGACCCGCAGACCTTTGCGCCGTCGCCCGGCACGATCACCTTCTATCATCCCGCTGGCGGCGTCGGCGTGCGCGTCGATTCGGCGGTCTACCAGGGCTACAAGATCCCGCCCTACTACGACTCGCTGATCGGCAAGCTGATCGTCTACGGCCGCACCCGCGACGAGTGCCTGCAGCGCCTGCGCCGCGCCATCGACGAGTTCGTGGTGGACGGGGTGAAGACCACCCTGCCCCTGTTCCAGCGACTGATCCGCGAGCCCGATATCCTCGCCGGCAACTACGACATCCTCTGGCTTGAAAAGTTCCTGGCCGCAAACAAGGCCTGAGCCATTGAGGGGCGCTGCGGCGCCCCTTATCTTTGCACCATGGTCCGCCGCTCCGATCCCTTCGCCATCGAGATCACGCCCGAGCTGATCCTGCGCGCCTATCGCGCCGGCATCTTCCCCATGGCCGAGGATGCCGCCGACGAGGATTTGTTCTGGGTCAGCCCCGACCAGCGGGGCATCATGCCGCTGGACGGCTTTCACCTGTCCAGGAGCCTGCGCAAGTCCATGCGGCGCAGCGGGTTTGCGATCCGCGTGGACACCGACTGGGACGGCGTCATCGAGGGCTGCGCCACCGTCGGCGAGGACCGCGACTCAACCTGGATCAACGGCTCCATCCGCCGTGTTTATGGCGAGCTGTTCCGGCGCGGCGTGGCGCATACCGTGGAAGTCTGGGACGGCCCAGACCTCGTCGGCGGTCTCTACGGGCTCGCCATTGGCGGCGCTTTTTTCGGCGAGTCGATGTTTCACCGCCGCACCGACGCCAGCAAGATGGCGATGGCGCACCTGGTGGAGCGGTTGAACGCCGGCGGCTTCGTGCTGCTCGACACCCAGTACCTCACCGCCCACCTGGCCTCCCTGGGCGGCATCGAGATCGAGCGCGAGGAATACGAGGAGCGCCTCGCCGAGGCGCTGACGCTCGACGGCGACTGGCACGCGATCGAGCGCCAGCCGCGGAGCTAGGGACGGAACCCGAGCCGCTGCTCGACGGTTCACGGGTCGAGGAGCCCCGCAATGATCCCCACCCGCACCCACGGCATCATCGACTACATCTACGGCATCGCCCTGATTGCGGCGCCGTTCCTGCTTGGCTTCGCCGACGGCACTGCCGCGCAATGGGTGCCCACCATCATCGGCGTGGCCACCATCGGGATGAGCCTCCTCACCCGATACGAGCTCGGCGCCATCAAGGTGCTGCCGATGCTGGCCCATATCAGCGTCGATGCCGTGGCGGGGCTGGTGCTCCTTGCCTCGCCATGGACATTTGGCTTTGCCGACCGGCTCTGGTGGCCGCACGTGCTGTTTGGGGCCGTAGCCATCGTTGTGCCCCTGCTGACCGCCCGCAAGAGCCCGCTCGAGTGGCGCGACCGCGGCCTTAGTCCTTCAGCTTGAACTCGAGACGGGTCTCCCACTTGTTCATGTCCGGCTCCACGTCCGGCTCGGTTTCATAGAGTTCCAGCCGGCAGGCGAAGTGGTCGTCAGCCCCGTTGGTCCGCTGGTCGAAGGGCTGATCAGTCAGCTGCGACCAGCCGATCAGTACCCCCGTGACAGTGATCAGCTGGTCAGGATGCCCATGCCAGGTCACCGTCATGAACCGGCCACCCGGCAGCGTTCCGGCCTTGACCGCTCCTTCTTCCGCAGCCGGCGCGTCGAGGATGATGCCGGCCTCTACATCGAGCGTCTGGGCCATGTTGATGCGGCGATAGTTGTAGAACGGCGCACCCCCCGGCTTGAGGCCGTGCCGCGCCAGGTAGTCGAACAGTTGCGGGAAGCCCTGGTCTGCCGGCTGCTGCATCTGGTCCATGCGCACGGTGAATGGAACATAGATGTAGGGCCGCTCGGGCCGCTCCACGATTTCGGGCAACGTCATCATCGTCGTGTCTCCTCCTGATGGATCAGTCGACCTGCGCGCCGCCGGTCGTGTTTGCCATGGTTGCTGTCATGCTCGAGGCGAGGTCGCTGGCCAGCAGCACCGCCGCATCCGCCACCTGACTGAGCGACGCGATCCGGCGCAGCGGCGTATCCTTGGCGAATTCGCGGTGCACCTCCTCGAAGCTGAGGCCCCGGCTGTCGGCATGCATCTGCCACACCTCGCGAACCCCCGGTGAATCGGGCGATCCGGGCGAGCGAACCCAGCAGCAGCGCACGCCGTACTGGCCATTCTCCACGGCGAGTTGCCGGAGAAAGTGCTCCACGCCCGCACAGGCGACGCCGAAGCCGCCGACATTGTTATACGCCTCGCGACCTGCATTGGCGGTGAAGCCGAGGATCACACCGCCGCCATTCTCCCGCATGTGCCG
>JAEZFJ010000365.1 GCA_023437755.1 Pseudomonadota bacterium | reverse complement strand
GGCGTCTCCTTGACGGACGCCAGGTGAAGGACGTGAGTGACACCCTCCATTGCCGAGCGCATGGCACCGGCATCGGCGATCGAGGCGCGCACGACTTCCACGTCGGGATCATTCACCACCCGGTTGTTGCAGATCGCCCGGACCTGCCAGCCCGCGAAGCGCTCGTCAGCCCGAAAGGCAGGCAGAAAGCTCGCTCCCACCTTTCCGGTCAGGCCAGTCACCAACAGTCTCAACTTGAAGCCCCTCACCCCTGATCGGTAACGGGCATGTCGCATTGCGACACGCCCGCTCATCGTCACGTTTTTACTGCGCGCAGAAGCCCGGTTCTTCGCGGGTGCAGACATCGAGGCCCGTATAGATCGGGTCTTCCACCGTCTCGCCGTTGATAAGCTGGATCATGACGTCGGGCGCACGCTGGCCCATTTCAAACGGCCGCTGGCCGACTTGTACGTGGCTGCGACCCTCGTTGAAGGCCTGCACCTGCGGCGGCAGCGTGTCGCCGGCAATGATGATGAGCTCATCGCTGGAGAGCCGGTCCATGACCTGGTCGGTGACCTGAGCATAGGCCTGCGGGGCGAACTGGGCCCAGCCGCCGATCAGGATGAAGGCATCGAGATCAGGATTGGCGGTGAACACGTCGGCCATTTGCTGATTGGCGAGATCCGCCTGGTCGTTGGTGAAGACCGGGCAACCCTCAATCTCGGTCCAGCCACTCTCCCCGGCCAGCCGATCGGTGCCCTCGGTTCCGGCAACCGTGTCACGGAAGCCGGCGGCGCGGGCATTGATGTTGTCGGCCGCCACGTTGCCCAGCTGCAGGCACACGGTGCCACCCTCCGGCTTTAGCCGCATGGCCTGCTCGGCCATCATCACGCCCTTCAGGTAGTTGTCGGTGCCAAGGAAAGTGGCCCGTAGCGAGCGGTCTGCCTCGGACAGGTCCGCGTCGACGGTCATCACGGGGATCTCGGGCGCGATCTCGCGCAGCCGGTTTGCCATGGCCGGCGCGTTGGACGGGGAAATGGCGATTGCGGCCACCCCGCGCGTGATCAGGTCGTCCACCAGTTGCACCTGCCCCGCCTCGTCGGCGCTGGAGGCAGGACCGGTGTAAAGGCATTCATACTCGGAATCGGGATTGTTGGCGGCCCAGTCCTGGCAACCGAGATTGATCTGTTCGAAGAACGGGTTGTCGAGCCCCTTCACCACGATGGCCAGGGTCTGCTTGTCCTGCGCATGCGCGGCCCCTGCCGCCAGTGACAGGACCGCGGCCGCAACGGCCAGTCGGCTAGCATAAGTCATTGTTGTTCCTCCCTTTGCGCCGGATCGTCCGGCGGTCGTCATCGCCTGGCGACGCGACCTGTTGATTTGCTGCTCGGTGGCGACTGCGCGAACGGATTCGATCAGGCACCGAATAATATCAGCGCGCCGCTCTAGCAGCTACGTTCATATTATGTGATAATATCATCATTCATTTGGCTGGCCCGTCAAGAGGCCATGTGCCGAACGCGGCGCACAACGTGGAGGGGGCGCATGAGCGCATTGCGACTAGAGGATGTGAGCAAGCATTTCGGGGCCATTCAGGCCCTCAACAACGTCTCGCTGGCGATCGAGCCGGGCGAGGTGGTCGGGCTGATGGGGGACAATGGAGCGGGCAAGTCGACGCTGGTTAAAGTCATCGCCGGCAATTTTGCGCCCACTGGCGGAGCCGTTTATGTCGGCGGTCGCAAGGCGGAATTTCACAAGCCCCGCGACGCACAACGAGCCGGCATCGAGGTCGTCTACCAGGACCTCGCCCTGTGCGATAACCTCTCGGCGGCCTCCAATGTATTTCTCGGCCGCGAACCCACCCGCTCCCTCGGGCCACTGCGGCTGGTCGACTACGCAACCATGCGCACCCGCTCGGCGCAGCTCTTCGCGCGCCTCAAGTCGGAGACACGCCCGCGGGACCTGGTCCGCCGCATGTCCGGCGGTCAGCGGCAGGCAGTCGCCATTGCCCGTACGCTGCTGACAGACGCACGTATCGTACTTATGGACGAGCCCACCGCCGCCATCTCCGTGCGGCAGGTCGCGGAGGTCCTCAACCTGATCCGCCACCTCAGGGACCACGGCATCGCAGTGGTGCTGATCAGCCACCGCATGCCCGACGTGTTCGACGTGGCAGACAAGATCGCCGTGCTGCGCCGGGGGCGCCTCGTGGCCAGCAAGCGCGCCGCCGACTCATCACCAGAAGAAGTCACCGGTCTGATCACCGGGGCTATCGAAGCCGCCTAGCGACTGAGGACCACAACATGTCGACCAACAACTCAACCCTGGACCAGGTGATCGAGACCTCGCAGCACCGGGGCGTCTTCTCCCGCCTTTCCAGCCACCAGACCTTTTGGGTGTTCCTCGCCGCCGTGGCAGCCTGCCTCGCCCTGAGCCTGCTCACCGATACCTTTGCGACCGAGAGGAACCTCTTCAACGTCGCACGCAATTTCGCCTTTGTCGGCATCATCGCCGTCGGCATGACCGCGGTGATCGCATCGGGCGGTATCGACCTTTCCGTCGGCTCCACGGTGGTGCTTTCCGCAATGACGGTTGCGGTGCTCATGGAGAGCGGGATGCCCATATGGGTCGGCATCCCCGCAGCGCTTGGGGCAGCGGTGCTGGTCGGGCTCGTGAATGGGGTGCTGATTGCCTATGTCGGCATGCCAGCCTTCGTGGTCACGCTTGGCATGCTCTCCATGGCCCGAAGCCTCGCCATGGTGCTGTCCAACAACAAGATGATGTACGAGTTCGGGCCCGATCACGCCCTGCTCCTGGGGCTGGGCGGGGGTTCCACGTTCGGCCTGCCCAATCCCTTGATCGTGCTTGCCGCCGTGGCCCTTTTCGCCGGCTTCGCTTTTCGGTGGACTCGCTGGGGGCAGCACCTGTTTGCCATGGGCGGCAACGAGCAGGCGGCCAAGCTCACCGGCATCGCCGTCAAGCAACTCAAGGTCTCGGTCTATGTCTTCTCGGCAGTGACGGCCGGCATTACCGGCGTGCTCGAGGTTGGCTGGCTGGGTGGCGTCACCACCAATCTCGGTCAGGCCATGGAACTGTCGGTGATCGCAGCAGCCGTGATCGGCGGCGCCAATCTGGCCGGCGGTGTCGGCACGGCATTCGGCGCCGTGGTCGGCGCCCTGCTGATCGAGGTGATCCGCAACAGCCTGATCCTGCTGGGCATCAGCACCTTCTGGCAGGGAGCGTTCGTAGGATCCTTCATCGTCATCGCGGTCGCATTCGACCGGCTGAGGAACTTCCGTACCCAGGACTGAAGGTTGCGGAGGCCGCCCGCGCGGCCTCCCTACCCTGCCGCGGCAA
>JAEZFJ010000351.1 GCA_023437755.1 Pseudomonadota bacterium | reverse complement strand
CGGGTCTGGTCTGAGCCGACCGGCTCGAAAAGGATGTCGAGCACGAATATCAACTCGTCGTCGCCCTCTTCCTCTTCGTCCTTGTGTACCCAGGACATGACGAGCCGCTGGTCTTCCACAAAGGTCAGGATTTCGCCCGTGACCACCTGATCGGTGTCGTCATCCTCGTCTCCGAAGGTGACGAAGCGGTACTCGCCGCCTTCGAAGGCATCCAGTTCCGCTTCGTCCGCCTGCCACTGCTCGATGAGGGCGGGATCAGTCCACGCGGAGAAGACGTCGCTGACGTTCGCGTCGATGGTGCGGGTGAGGGTGATCTGGGACTCGCTGTCCCCGCTCATTGTGTCGCTCATGCGGTCTCCTTGGCACGTCCGTGCAGTTCGGCTGACCGTGGCAGGAAGATGGTCAGCACACCCAATATGGGGAGGAACGCACTGAGCTGGAAAACGGCGATGATGCCGATCATATCGGCAAGCCCGCCGAGCACCGCGGCACCCAGCGCGCCGACCCCGAAGGCGAAGCCGAACACGAAGCCGGCAACCATGCCGACCTTGCCTGGCACCAGTTCCTGCGCATAGACGACGATCGCCGAGAAAGCCGAGGCCAGGACCAGGCCGGCGAGCACGCTCATCAGGGCAGTGCCGAAAAGATCAAGGTGCGGCAGGAGCAGGGTGAAGGGCAGAGCCCCCAGAATAGACACCCAGACTACCGCAAGGCGGCCGAAACGGTCACCCACCGGACCGCCGATGAAGGTGCCGGCTGCGATCGCGCCGAGAAACAGGAACAGATAGAGCTGCGAATCTTCCTTGGAGAGCCCGAACTTCTCGATGAGGAAGAAGGCGTAGTAGCTCTTCAGCGTCTCGATATAGACGTACTTGCTGAGCAGCAGCGCGCCGATCACCACGAAAGCGACGATCAGGCGCTGGCGGGTCAACTGCGGCCTGACGACGGGAGCCCGCGGCTGCAGCGCCAACTGACGCTGATGTTCCGCGTACCAGCGGCCTACATAGGCAAGCAGCAGCACGCCGATAGCGGCGACGATCACGAACCAGCCGGTGCTGGTCTGGCCCATGGGGATCAGAATCATGGCAGCGGCGAGGGGCCCCAGAGCCGTGCCGGCATTGCCGCCCACCTGAAAGAGCGACTGCGCGAGCCCGAGTCGACCGCCGGAAGCGAGCCTCGCCAGACGCGAGGCCTCCGGGTGGAACAAGGCCGAGCCTGTGCCCATCACCATGGAAGCGAGAAACAGGAGGCCAAAGCTGTTCGCGGTCGCCAGCAGGAACACACCGATGCCGACAATTGCGAGCGACAGAGCAAGCCAATAGGGCTTGGGCCGCAGATCGCCATAAAGGCCAAACGCGGGTTGCAGGATGCAGGCGGTGATCTGTTGCGCCAGTGTCAGAAGGCCAATCTGCAGATAGCTCAGACCGTACGCATCCTTCAGCAGCGGATACAGTGCCGGCAGCAGGAACTGCATAAGGTCGTTCAGCAGGTGCGAGGCGCTGAGTGCGGCAATGATGCCAGTCGACATGCGCTGCCTGGCCGGAGCAGCCAGGTTGGAAACGGCGGTCATGAATGGAAGTCCGAAGCTGAAGACGGCCATGCCTAGCCTCTGGTGGCGAGGCTGGCAACCGTCGGATGCTCTAGGGATGGTGCCGGGTTTGGGTCAAAACCCGAATGGCTCCGCGAGCTGGACTCGAACCAGCGACCATTCGATTAACAGTCGAACGCTCTACCAACTGAGCTATCGCGGAATACATTCGAACGCCCCCTCGGCGAGGGCGAGGTCCGTGTAGCGGACTTGTTTCGCTTTGCCAAGCCCCCAATCCCGTCACCTGTGCAGAAGTGGTCAACCCTGCTCTCGAGCGCGCTTCTGCAGCGCAACCAGATCGCCCAGCGTGTTGAGGTTGGCAAACGGATCAAGCGGACCGTCCCAGTCAACCATGACGGCGCCAAGGGCGGCGAGAATGCCCTTGGGGCTGTTGGCATGAGGCAAGGCGGCGGCAAGATTCTCGAGCCGCCACAAGGCATTTGTCGGGTAAAGCTGATCCCGCCAGGCAGCCGCTGCCGCAGGTGCCGAGCCGAGCGCTGCCGCGAGTCGATCGGCGTAGTCTGCGGGCAGGAAGGGCGTGTCCACTGCAACCGACAGCAGCAGGCTGCTGCGAATGCACCTGCCTTCCAAGGCGCTGACCGCGGCCGCAAGACCCGCAACGGGTCCGGCGTACTCTTGGCCGAGATCCGGAAAGGGGATGGCGCGTGGCGGCAGCGCGGGCGGGGGTATGCCGGGACCTGTGGAGACAAGCAGTGGGTTTTCCAGCGGCCCGAGAGCGTCAATCACGCGGTGAAGCAGCGTCCTTCCACCGACGCGCAGATCCGACTTGCGAATGCCGCCCAGCCGCGCGCCGGCGCCGCCGGCGAGGATCACGACATGGAGGTCCTTAACCTGCATGAGGGGCTGTTTTCGGCTGCCGCAACAGCAGCAGCAGGGCGATACCCCCTACCAGGCCCCAGAATGGCGCTCCGATGCCAATCACTGTTATGCCTGATGCCGTGGCCACAAAGGTGAGGATCGCTGGCAGCCGCTGCCCTTCATCCGCCAAGGCTGCGGCGAGGGCCGTGGCGAGGCTCGACAGCAATGCCAGACCGGCTACCGCCTGGATCAGTAACGGCGGC
>JAEZFJ010000315.1 GCA_023437755.1 Pseudomonadota bacterium | reverse complement strand
CCCCGGAGCCACTTCCCGACGATGTTGACTTTTCCGGTCCGGCGCGGTTCGTCCAACGAACCAAACGGACCGGAGTTTTTTCATGGACGCCAATCCCGTGCTCGCCGAGGCCATGCGCGGCAACTGGGTCGAGAACCGCCACCGTGGCGCCTTCGCGATCCTGGATGCCCAAGGCCGGATTGTGGCTGCCGCCGGCGACATCGAGCGGGCGATCTTTCCGCGCTCGGCGATCAAGTCCATGCAGGCGCTTGCCATCTTCGACCACGGCGCCGACGAGCGCTTCCACCACACCGCCGAGGAACTGGCGCTGGCCTGCGCGTCGCACCATGGCGAGGACGCCCATGTCAGCGGGGTCAGCAGACTGCTCGAGCGGCTGGGGCTGAGCGATCTTGACCTCGAATGCGGTGCGCATCCGCCGACCAATGCAGCGGCGCGAGCCGCGCTGCGCATTGCGGGACGACAGCCCAGCCCGCTCCACAACAATTGTTCGGGTAAGCATTCGGGGATGCTCAGTGTTGCCCTTGCCATGGGGGTGCCGACCGCGGGCTATGTCGGCCGCGAGCACGCAGTGCAGCGTGCTGTGCGCAGGGCGGTGGAGGCGGTGATCGGGGAAGCGTTGACGGAGGACCGCTGCGGCACTGACGGCTGCTCGATCCCGACCTGGGCGGCACCGATCCGCGCCTTTGCGCTCGGCTTTGCCCGAATGGAGACGGGGCAGGGGCTTTCGGCTGAACACGCCAGGGCGGCGCAGGCGCTGTTCGACGCCGCAACGGCACATCCGCACCTGGTGGCTGGCACGGGGCACTTCGACACGCTGGTGATGGCGGCCTTCGGCGGCCGCGTCATGCACAAGGGCGGGGCCGAGGGGGTGCAGTGCGGCGCCATCCGCGACATGGGTTGGGGATATGCCCTCAAATGCGACGACGGTAACATGGCGGCCTCGCAAGCCATGGCGGCCGCCCTGCTGCTGGAGTTCGCGGAGCCAGACGAGAAGCAGCGGCGCGTGCTGGAGGGCTTTGCCCGCCAGACGCTGAAGAATGTGCGCGGCACCGAGGTGGGTGAACTTCACGCAGCACTGCAATCGGTTGAGGTGAAACGTTAAGAAACGTGGTTAACCGAGGGTTAAGGCGTCGAGGCGCTCCAACCTCGTGCCGGCGCCTTGCGCGCGGGTTGTTCCACTGCAGCCCGGCTGGCTATAAGGTCAGCGCAACAGAGGGCCGCCGATGCTCGTCGACGACAAGATCTACCTGGGCACCAGCGACCGGCCCGAATATCTGTGGCTGAAACTGGCCAACCGCCACGGCCTCATCACCGGCGCGACCGGCACCGGCAAGACGGTGACGCTGCAGGTGCTGGCCGAGGGCTTCTCGCAGGCCGGCGTGCCGGTGTTCTGTGCCGACATCAAGGGCGACCTCTCGGGCATCGCGGTTGCGGGAGAGCCGAAGGAGGCGCTGGTCAAGCGCGCCAATGACATCGGGCTGGGTGACGAATACCGCTTCACCAGTTCCCCGACCGTGTTCTGGGATCTGTTCGGCGCGCAAGGTCACCCGATCCGCACCACCATCTCGGAGATGGGCCCGCTGCTGCTGAGCCGCATGCTGGAGCTCAACGATACGCAGGAAGGCGTTCTCAACATCGCCTTCCGAATCGCCGACGAGGAAGGCCTGCTGCTGCTCGACCTCAAGGACCTTCGGGCGCTGCTGACCGATATCGGCCAGCGCAGCAAGGAGGTCTCTCTCCGGTACGGCAATGTGGCATCGGCGTCGATTGGGGCCATCCAGCGGGCGCTGCTGGTGCTGGAGCAGCAGGGCGGCGAACACTTCTTCGGCGAGCGGGCGCTCGACGTGGAGGACCTGATGCGATCCGACCGCGACGGTCGTGGCTTCGTCTCGGTGCTCGCAGCCGACGAGCTGATGCGGTCGCCGCGGCTCTACTCCACCTTCCTCCTCTGGCTCCTGTCGGAACTGTTCGAGGTGCTGCCCGAGGCGGGCGATCTCGACCGGCCCAAGCTGGTGTTCTTTTTCGATGAGGCGCACCTCCTGTTCGATGATGCGCCCAAGGCTCTGGTCGACAAGGTCGAGCAGGTGGTCAAGCTCGTCCGCTCCAAGGGGGTCGGCGTGTATTTCGTCACCCAGAACCCGGCCGACATACCCGAACCGGTGCTGGCCCAGCTTGGCAACCGCGTGCAGCACGCCTTGCGCGCCTATACGCCGCGCGAACAAAAGGCGGTCAAGGCGGCAGCCGAGAGTTTCCGGCCCAATCCGGCCTTCGACACCGAGCAGGCAATCACCGCGCTCGGCACCGGCGAAGCATTGGTCTCGGTGCTGGAAGACAAGGGCGTTCCCTCCGTGGTCGGCCGCACGATGATACGGCCGCCCTCCGGACAACACGGTCCGCTGTCGCCGGAGCAGCGGCGCGACGTGATGGCGCGTTCGCCCGTTGGCGGGCTCTATGACGCGGTAGTGGACCGCGAGTCGGCCTTCGAAATCCTGGCCCGCCGTGCCGAAGAGCGGCAACTCGACGCGGAACGGGTAAAGGCCGAGGCGCCAGCCCGCCGTTCTACCCGGCAGACCCCGACCGAGGCGGCGATCAATTCCTTCGCCCGCAGCGTCGCCAATCAACTGGGCAGGTCGCTGGTGCGCGGCTTGCTCGGCAGCCTGTCGCGGAGGCGCTGAGATGATCGAGCCCGTTGCCAAGCAGATCACCGTTGCGGTGTTCGCCTCCGATCGCGGCCCCGGTGATGCCGAGCGCGCCACGCTGATGACCCAGACCGGCAATTACTTCGCCCGCCGTGGTGCCCGCCTCCTGACCCTGGCCGAGGGCGGGGTGATGCCGGTGACCCTGATCACCGCTGCTCGTACTGCCGGGGGTGCTGTCGAGGTGGTGGCGGACGCGAGCAGCCACTTGCCGCCGGTGCTGACCGACGTGCCTATCCATGTCGCAGCCGACTCGGCCGAGCGGCAGGCGCTGATCGCCACGCGGGCACAGGCGCTGGTGGGTTTGCCCGGTTCGCTGGCCTCAGCCGCGGCGCTGTTTGCCACCTGGTCGGCGGCGCGCCAGCAGGGAAGGGTGCTGCCGGTAATTTTGCTGAACCGCCACCGCGCCTTCGAAGTGGTTCGCGGCTTCAGCGCCGACGTGCTCTCGCACTCGCTGCGCGGGCATGAGCGGGCGCTGCAGTTTGCCGAGACGGTGGAAGATCTGTGGAACCGCACGCAGCGGCTGGTGGAGGCGCGGTAGCGCGTCCGGCGTGGACCATCCTGAGATACATGAGGCGGCGGCGAGCCGCCTCAAGCTTCGGGCAGGCGGGCCTTGTTGGGGAACAGCGGTACGACGTTGTCGGTGAAACGCCGGGCCGGAGCAGGCTGCGGTGCAGGGAAGGGGATGCGGTTTCGACGGTCGGGGCCGCGGTAGCCGCCCAGGGCGCCGACGACGCTGCGGTTGCTCAGGCGGGCCTGGATGCGCTGCAACAGGTGGCGGGGCGACATCGGCTTGATGATGACCTCGTCGATGCCAGCGCTGATGGCCTGGTGGCGCATGGGCGGGGTGATGGTGCGGGTGAGCGCAATCACCGGTACGTCCTGGGAAACGAGGCCCGAGTCGAGGCGGATGGCTTCCACCATCTCGTGGGCGGGACGACCGTCGCGATCGAAGTCGACGACCAGCGCGTGCACCGGCGCGATCCGCATGTAGGCGAAGAGCTCGGCTTCGCTCTCGAACTGGCGGACCTTGAGGCGCGTGTCACCGGCCACAACCATGCCAAGCAAAGCGGTGAGTGCGGGAGTGGCAGCGATGATGGCGACGACTTTGGCCGTTTCGGGCACGAAAAATGCAGCTCCCGGAGATAGTAAACGGTTCGTTACCATGCTCGAACGGATGCGAGAAGAGCAGGGTTCCCGAGAGTGTTAATTCGCTGGGGAAAGCGCGGCGCCGGGCGATTTCGTGTCGAAAGCGGCTGTTGACTCTCGTCGTGGCGTCGATGGTTGTTGCCCAGGAGAAAACGATGTCGTTTCAGGCCTATCTCGACGCAGTGGAAGAAAAAACGGGCAAGACGCCGCGCCAGATCATCGATCTTGCCACCGCCAAGGGCTTCGATGACCCCAAGGTCAAGGCGGGATCGATTCTCGACTGGCTCAAGACCGATTTCGGGCTGGGACGCGGACACGGCATGGCGCTGGTCCACGTCATCAAGAAGGGACCCGAAATCGACATGAAGCATGTCGGCACCACGGGCGTGCACCGCGACGACAGCAACATGCTCTGGCTCGATGGGATCGCCACCAAGCCCAAGGGGTGAGCGCCGGGGCTTTGCCCCCGCTCCCGGGCAGGATGCGGCACCGACGCCCTCGACAGCGAAGGCGTAGACCTCGGCAGTTTCCTTGATGCGATCGAAGCGGCCGGAAGCGCCGCCGTGGCCGGCGTCCATGTTGGTCTTGAGGAAGAACCGCTTGTCGCCGGTGGCCGTGGCGCGGAGCTTGGCGACCCACTTGGCCGGCTCCCAGTAGGTCACGCGCGGATCGGTCAGGCCGGCCTGCACGAAGATCGGCGGATAGGGATGGGCGCTGACCTGCTCATAGGGCGCGTAGGCGGCAATGCGCCGGTAGTCCTCGCCGCTGGCGAGCGGGTTGCCCCATTCGGGCCATTCCGGCGGGGTGAGCGGCAGGGTGGCGTCGAGCATGGTGTTGAGCACGTCGACGAATGGCACCTGGGCAATGATGCCAGCCCACAGCTCCGGCCGCAGGTTGGCAATGGCGCCCATCAGCATGCCGCCGGCCGAGCCGCCCTGGGCGACGATGCGGCCCGGGCGGGTATAGCCCTGCCCGATCAGCATCTCGGCGGCGGCGATGAAGTCGGTGAAGGTGTTGGGTTTGTGCTCGCGGCGGCCGAGCTTGTACCAGCGATAGCCCTTCTCCATGCCGCCGCGGATGTGTGCCGTGGCATAAACGAAGCCGCGATCGACCAGCGACAGGGCCGAAATCGAGAAGCCCGAGGGCATGGCCATGCCATAGGCGCCGTAGCCGTAGAGCAATACCGGATTGCTGCCATCGAGTGCGATGCCCTTGCGATAGAGCAGCGTCACCGGCACGGTCTCGCCGTCCGCTGCGGTGGCAAACAGCCGCCGCGTCTCGTAGGCCGCCGGATCATGGCCGGAAGGAATTTCCTGCTCCTTGCGCAGCACCCGCTCGCCGGTGGCGAGGTCGAGATCATAGACCCTCGACGGCGTAGTGGGGGAGGAATAGCTGAAGCGGAAGGTGGTGGTGTCGAACTCGTACCCCACCGATAGGCCAAGGGAATAGGCCTCCTCCTTGAAGCCCACTGTGTCTTCGGCACCGGTTCTGAGATCGCGCACCACGATGTGGGGCAGCCCGTCCGCGCGCTCGAGGCGCAGGAGGTGGTTGCGGATCACCGCCGTGTCGAGGATCAGCACGCCGGGCCGGTGCGGCACGAGATCGACCCAGTTCTCGGCGCCGGGAGCGTCGGCAGGGGCGGTGACGATCTTGAAGTCCTCGGCGCCACCGGCATTGGTGCGGATGTAGAGGAGGCCCTCGCGCTCATCGACCTCGTATTCGCGTTCCGGCTCGCGCACCGAGACGAGGCGCGGCTCGCCACCGTGATCGGCATCGATCAGGCGGACTTCCGAGGTCTGGTGATCATGGGCGTCGATGACGATGAAGCGGTTGCTCAGCGTCTTTCCGACGCCCACGAAGAAGCCCGGATCGGATTCCTCGTAGATGATCGGGTCGTCGGACTGATCGGTGCCGAGCACATGGAGGCGCACCCTGAAGGGGCGATGGTTGTCGTCATATTCGGTGTAGTAGATGGCGCGGGCATCGTTGCTCCAGACATGGGCACCGGCGGTGTCGCGGATGACGTCCGGGCTGTCGGTGCCGGTTTCGAGATCGCGGATGACGATGTCGTAGTATTCCGAGCCGGCGCGGTCGGCGGCCCAGGTGAGCAGTCGGTGCGAGGGATCGTGCTGGGCACCGGCAAAGCCGAAATAGCCGTCGCCGGCCTCGACGTTGCAGTCGAGCAGCACCGTCTCGGGCCCACCTTCGCGCGGGGTGCGCACGACGAGCGGGTACTGCTTGCCCTCGAGCATACGCGAGTTATAGGCCCACGGGCCGTCCGGGGAGGGGACGCCGGAATCGTCCTCCTTCATGCGACCGCGGATCTCCCTGTAGATCTGCTCCTGCAGCGCCTTGGTCGGCTCGCCGAAGGCGGCGGTGGCGTAGCTGTTCTCGGCCTCCAGATACGCCCGGATCTCGGCATCGAGCGCCTCGGGCTTCTGCATCACCTCCTGCCAGTTGTCGGCACGCAGCCACGCCCAGGGGTCGTCGCGAACGATGCCGTGATGTTCGAGGCGAAGCGGCTTCTGCGCGGCGACTGGCGGGGCGGGCTGGCTCATGGAAGCTCCTCGGTTGCGTGCGTCCTGACATAGGGCTCGCTCCCGCCCTTGGGAAGGGCAGGTGCCCAGGTGTGGATTCGTGCGCGACAAGCTGTCCCCCCGGTCCGATTTGGCTTGTGACAGGCGACTCAATCGGTAAGGTCGCAGCCGCATTTGTCTGAATCGGCGGCGGGAGGCAGCGTGGAGCTGGATCAGGGGGCAAGTCTGGCGCTGGTGGCGATCGGTCCGTTCCTCGTCGCGGCTGTGGCGCCATTGCTCCACCGGCTGCTGCGGGGCGTCAGCCACTGGTTCCTGGCGCTGGTGCCGGCGGCGATCTTTGCCTTTCTGTGCGGCTATATCGCGCCCGTCGCGAGCGGCGAGGTGATCGTTGCGGGCATCGACTGGGTGCCCGCGCTGGGGCTCCGCCTGACTTTCCTGCTCGATGGGCTGAGCCTCGCATTCGCGCTGACCATCTCCGGGATCGGCGCGTTGGTCGTGCTCTATGCCGGCGCGTATCTGCACGGACACCGCCATCTCGGGCGCTTCCTGATGTTCCTTCTTGCCTTCATGGGGGCAATGCTGGGGCTGGTGCTGTCCGACAACCTCCTGGCGCTGTTCCTGTTCTGGGAGCTGACCTCGATCAGCTCGTTCCTGC
>JAEZFJ010000078.1 GCA_023437755.1 Pseudomonadota bacterium | reverse complement strand
GCCAACACCACCGCACCCGCATAGAGCACCGGCTGAACCGCCGAGAGCGCCGGTATGACGCCCGGCAGCAGCGAAGCGCCGAGCAGCCCCAGTCCCAGGGTGACGACGGCATTGGCAATGCGCCCGGCCAGCACTACCGCCTGCGGATATCGGCCCGTTGCAGCGCGTTGCCGCGTGGCCCAGACGCCCAGCGCAATGGCTGCCACCACGCACACCGCGATGGTGACGATCACCAGGGTGAACTCCTGGTCCGGCATCGGCCGCGGGATCATCACGCCACGCTGGTTGATGAAGATCTCGAGTGGCAGTTCGAAACTCTGGCGCACTGCGGGCATCGCCTTGAGCACCGCGAAGTACCAGAAGAAAAGCTGCAGCAGCAGCGGGATGTTGCGGATGGTCTCGACATAGACCGTCGCAAACCGCGCGATCAGCCAGTTGGACGAGAGCCTGGCAATCCCGAGGGCGAATCCGAGGATTGTTGCAAAGAAGATGCCGATCACTGCCACCAGCAGCGTGTTCAGCAGGCCGGCAAGAAAGGCTTCCCAGTAGAACGAGGTGCGGCTCCACGGAAAAAGCGTGAAGCTGATGTCGAACCCGGCGGTCCGGAACAGGAAGTCGAAGCCTGTGGTCTTGTTCTGCGCCGCGAGGTTCTGCGCCGTGTTGACGACGATCCAGGCGAAGAATGCAATAACAGCCGCTGCAACCAGTATCTGGTAGATGATCCCCCGGAAAACCGGGTCATTCAGCAATGAGGCTCGGGGCGGCGCCCCTGCCATATGTTCTTGCACGGCCATGGCGCATGCATTCCTTTGCTGCGAACGGCGCGCGCCCTGAAACTGGAATGCGAAATCGCTGCCGCGGCATACGCCGCACAGGCCGGCGCAAGCCGGGTATCACGAAAACAAGGCAGAGGGCGCCAGTTCTCGAAGAAGTCCGGCGCCCCGCTTCTTGGCGGGGCGCCGGTGTCGAGTGACAGCTTAGCGGATGGGGGCCGCGTACTGCAGGCCGCCATCGGTCCACAGCGCGTTCAGACCGCGCTCCAGTCCGATATCGGTGCTCGGGCCAACGTTACGGTCGAACGATTCGCCATAGTTGCCGACCAGCTTGATGATCCGGTAGGCCCAGTCATTCGGCAGGCCGATCGGGGTGCCGAACTCGCCTTCCACGCCCAGCAGGCGCTTGATCGCCGGGTTGTCGGAGCCGAGCATCTCGTCGACGTTGGTGGAGCTCACGCCCAGTTCTTCAGCCTCCAGCAGCGCGAAGTAGACCCAGCGGTTGATCTTGAACCAGCGATCGTCGCCCTGACGAACCACGGGGCCGAGCGGCTCCTTGGAGATGATCTCGGGCAGGATCACGTGCTCGTCCGGGTTGGCGAACTTGGAACGTTCGGCGGCGAGGGCGGAGCCGTCGGTGGTGTAGACGTCGCAGCGGCCGTCTTCATAGGCCTTCACCACTTCGTCTTGGTCCACGAACACCACGGTGTTGAATTCCATGTTGTTGGCGGCGAAGTAGTCGGCGGCGTTCAGCTCGGTGGTGGTACCCGACTCGATACAGATGGCGGCGCCGGACAGTTCCAGGGCGGACGTGATGCCGTCGGCCTCGCGAACCATGAAGGCCTGACCGTCATAGTACATGGTGCCGAGGAAGCTGATCCCCAGGTCCGTGTCACGGCTCATGGTCCAGGTGGTAGTACGCGACAGGATGTCGATTTCACCGGCGGACAGAGCGGCGAAGCGTTCCTGGCTGGTCAGCGGGGTGTACCGAACCGCCTCGGCGTCGTTGAAAATGGCTGCAGCCACGGCGCGGCAGAAGTCGACCTCGAGACCGGCCCAGACATTGTTGGCGTCGGGAGCGGAGAAGCCCGGCACACCGCCGGTAACGCCACATTGCACATAACCCTTGGCCATCACGTCATCGAGCGTATCGGCGTGAGCAGCCGTCGCGCCGAAGCCGGCAAGGGCTGCGACCGCGAGCGTTACAAGCGATTTGTTCATCGGATTTGCCTTTTGTTTCCTGACCCTTGTGTCCCGACGCTCTTTCGGCGCCGGTGGCACCCACGCCTTTGAAGACAGGCATGATGCTGCTAAGCATGCAATCCGCTATTGACCGTTGCGTCAAGGGCGGATGGGCCGTTACGACAGCAAGTCTGTCGCAAAAGTCGCCACTGTTCAGCGACTGATACTGTAGTGAGCACCGAGCCTACGATGAATGACCGAAAAAGCAGCAGTTCCTCCTCTCCCTCTGTGGAAACACTGCTGACTCACCTGGGGCGCAGGCCGGACGATCAGTTCGGCTTCGTGAATACCCCGGCGTATCGGGGCTCCACGGTCCTTTTTAAAACCTTGGCTGATCTCGACTCCCAGCAGCAAAAATATCTCTATGGGCGCGCTGGCAACCCGACGACCGAGGGTGTCGAGGACGTGGTGACAGCGCTCGAGGGTGCGCACCGCACCAAGCTGGTGCCTTCCGGCCTGGCGGCTATCAACATAGCGCTGATGAGTTGCCTCCGGTCAGGCGACGACGTGCTCATCTCCGACAGCGCCTACGAACCCGGCCGAATCTTCGCTGACAACTTCCTCACCCGCATGGGTGTGACTGCCCGCTACTACGATCCCCGAATCGGGGCCGGCATTGCCGATCTGATGCAACCCAACACCCGCGCCGTCTTGGCGGAGAGCCCCGGCTCGCTCACTTTCGAGATCCAGGACCTCCCCGCCATCGCCGAAGCAGCGCACGCCAACGGCGCCCGGGTGATCGTCGACAACAGCTGGGCCACCCCGCTGTTCTACAAGCCCCTGAGCCTCGGCGCAGACCTGGTGGTCCACGCGGCGACCAAGATGTTCGTGGGTCACTCCGACGCCATGGCCGGGACGATTTCCGCGACAGAGCAAGCATGGCCGGATGTGGAGCGCATCCGCGCCTTGCTCGGCTATTTCACCTCCGGCGACGATGCTTTCCTTGTGGCGCGCGGACTGCGGACGCTGGCGCTGCGCATGGAGGAACATCGCCGGCGCGCCCTCGACCTCGCGGCGTGGCTGGAAGCTCAACCGGGCGTCACGCAGGTGCTCCACCCTGCCCTGCCCAGCCATCCCGATCATGCCCTGTTCCAGCGGGACTTTACCGGCTCCGGCAGCCTGTTCAGCGTCCTGCTCGAACCGGCGCCGCGCTCTGCCGTCGCCGCGTTGGTGGACGGGCTCGAACTTTTTGGGATGGGCTATTCGTGGGGCGGCTACGAAAGCCTGTGCCTGCCGGTAAAGTTCGGCAAGAGCCGGACCGTCCGGCCTTGGACGGCTGAGGGCAATCTGTTCCGCATCCACGTCGGCTTCGAAGGTCTTGATGACCTGAAGCAGGATCTCTCGGCAGGTATCGAGCGCTATCGCGCCGGCCGCTGAATCACCTGCCGCAGAGCCGGAAGGCCACGGAAGATCATCCGCCCATCCGGCTGGCGCTCAAACAGCCAGCCGCGCAAGGCGAACAGGTTGCGCACCAGGTAGGCGCCTAACATTCCGACAATGAGGCCACCGAAGACGTCGGTCGGATAGTGCATGCCCACAGGCACCCGCGACAGGCTCACGACAACCCCGACCACCATTAGCACCGGAAACAGCCGGGGCCAGAGGAAACCCACAGTGAACGCCAGTGCAATCGCCGTCGTCGCGTGCCCCGACGGGAAGCTCTGGAAGGTCCAGTCGTTGAGCACATTCTGAAACGAGAACGCGCCCACCTCGTCGAACTCAGTCGGCCGTCCGCGACCGATCAGCCGCTTGATAAGGTTCGACATCAGTCCAGGCAGACCGACGCCGAGGAAGATATAGCCGCTCAGCAGCGTCAATTCGACCGTAACCGGTCGCCATCGCCCTCGAACCACGAGCAACGCCATCAGCCCGATCAAGGTCGCGATCAGCGTCGGTATCAGGATCCAGTCGGACAGACCATAGTCGGTGATGATGAAGAACGGCGCCCGCCCCGCATCGGGCCAGCCGATTGCGGCGCGCGATGCCCACACGTCGATCTGCGACAGAATCGCGAGAATCGCCAGCACGCCGACGCAAAACACGATCCAGCGGCCGCGGTCGAGCCCCAGCGGCCAAGGCTTGTTCAGATCCATCATGCCCACGCTTCTGCGGTCACTATGCCCACTGCGTCAATAGCGGCTGCAACCACGCGGGCTGCTTGCTCTTTTGAAGGGAACACGCTAACTGCAAGGCTGCGAAGTCGGAGTGTAGCTCAGCCTGGTAGAGCACCGGTTTTGGGAACCGGGGGTCCAAAGTTCGAATCTTTGTACTCCGACCATTCGCGCCTGATC
>JAEZFJ010000346.1 GCA_023437755.1 Pseudomonadota bacterium | reverse complement strand
GAACTGAAACAGAGTCTGGTGCGGTCGACCCCGAAGGGGACCAACTCCGGAGCTGCAACGGGTCTGGTGCGAACCCTGCCTCTTCGGTGAACGAGAGGCAACGATGACGGAAACTGACACTGATCCGCGCCGACTGGTCGCGGGCCTCGGATGCACCAGTGCTGCCCGCGCTGACGAGGTGATTGCTCTTGTGCGCGAGGCGATGGCGCAGGTTTCCGGTGAGTTGGTCGCGCTGGCCACCATCCCCCGCCGGGCGGATCATCCCGCCCTGCGAGAGGCTGCTGCGCGGCTGAATTTGCCGTTGCGCGTCATCGAACTGCCCGGTCCCGACGTGGCCGAACCTGTGGCCGCGAGTGCCGGACCGCTGGTTCTTGGGAAGCAGAAATCGGCCGAGGTGACCTGTGCACTGGCCCTTGCGCCCTTGGGGTTCGACCTGTCCCGGTGGGGTCAGCCCAGTTCCAATGCGGCGATGGCCTCGTCTACCGTGGCGACTTCCAAGGCTGGGCCATAGAACGGCCGCTGGATCATGATGACCTTGACCCCTAGTTGCGCCGCCGCCTCGAGCTTTGCCGCCGTTTTTCCGCCACCGGAATTCTTGGTGACGAGATGAGTGAAGCCATGCCGCCGCATCAGCGCCACTTCATCAGCGAGCGAGTAGGGCGGGCGTGTCTGCAGCAGTTCCGCATGCCGCGGGATCGCAGTCTCGGGGACTTCGATCAGCCGCACCACGAAGTGGCAGTCGTCGCGCTCGAGGAATATCTCGAGTCCGGTGTGACCGGTGGTGAGCAGCACGTCTGCGCCGGATGGCAGCGCCGCAGCCGCCTCCGCTACACTATCGACCACGGTCCAGTCCTGGCCAATGCGAGGTTCCCAGCCGGGGCGCATCAGCCGCACCAGCTTGACGCCGGCCTCCTGCGCAGCGGCGACCGCATTCTTCGAGATCATGCCGGCATAGGGATGGGTGGCGTCCACGAGCCGCTCAATGCCGGCGATGCGCAGATAGGCGCTGAGCCCCGGTATGCCGCCGAACCGACCCATCCTGAGCCCGCCCGGCGGCAGAGCCGGGTCTCTTGTTCGGCCGGCCAGCGAGGTGATGACTTCGTGGCCGTCTGCCACCAGACGTCCAGCCAGTTCCCGCGCCTCCGCGGTGCCTCCCAGGATCAGGATTTTCATGCACTTACTCCGTGTCGGCACTCTGGCGCGACGCGGCAGAGGCCGCAAGCCCATGAGGGCGTCTCGTGACGCCCTTCGCGCAACTCGACGGGGCTGACTTTCCCGAGCTTCAGCCTGGCTCCGTCTGGCTCGTCGGCGCCGGACCTGGTGGCCCCGGCCTCCTCACGCTGCTTGCCTACCACGCATTGGGGCAGGCAGACGCGATTGTCCACGACGCGCTGGTTTCCGACGACATCCTGGCGCTCGCTCCAGCGATGACGGAGCGCATCTTTGCCGGCAAGCGTGGGGGCAAGCCGTCGCCCAGGCAGGTCGATATCTCCCTGCGCCTGATCGAGCTCGCCCGAGAGGGCAGGCGAGTGCTGCGCCTCAAGGGCGGAGACCCTTTCATGTTCGGTCGTGGTGGCGAGGAAGCGGGGGCGCTGGCGCGCGCCGGTATTCCGTTCCGCATTGTCCCTGGGATCTCGTCAGGACTCGGCGGCCTTGCCTATGCTGGCATTCCGGTGACGCACCGCGACACCAATCATGCGGTGCTCTTCCTGACCGGGCATGACGAAAGTGGCGCGGTGCCGGGTGCCATCGACTGGCCGTCCGTAGCGCAAGCGGCGCCGGTGCTGGTGATGTTCATGGCGGTCAAGCACCTGCCGGTCATCGCAGGGCGCCTGCTCGCGGCGGGGCGGCAAGCCGATGAGCGTCTGACCATCGTGTCGCAGGCTGCCACCCCACAGCAGCAGGTGCTGGAGACCACCCTTGCCGCCGCTCCAACCCTGACCGAGGTGCCGACACCCGCCATCGTCGTGCTGGGTGCTGTCGGCGCCTACCGGCAGTCGCTCGACTGGTATGTGGATGCAGTCCGGGGCCACACCTTTGGCTAAGGGGCTGGTCATCGGCGCGCCACGTTCGGGCTCGGGCAAGACCGTGGTCACGCTCGGCCTGCTGGCCGCACTGCGCCAGAGTGGCGTCGTGGTCGCCCCGGCCAAGACCGGTCCCGATTATATCGATCCGACCTATCTCACACGCGCGGCGCTGCGCGATGCGATCAACCTTGATCCCTGGGCAATGCCTGCAAATCGTCTGCGCGAACTCGCCGCGCTGCAGGCCACGGGGGCGGAATTGCTGCTGGTCGAGGGCGTCATGGGCTTGTTTGATGGCGCCGCCGACAACACCGGCTCCACCGCAGACCTGGCGGCCGTTCTCGGCTTGCCGGTCATCCTGGTCGTCGATGCCGATCGGCAGAGCCAGTCCGTCGCCGCGCTGGTCTCCGGTTTCGCGCGCTGGCGGCGCGATGTTCGCGTGGCGGGCGTCATTCTCAATCGCGTCGCCTCCACCCGGCACGAGCGCATGCTGGCCGAAGCCGTGGCGCAGACCGGGCTGCCGTTGCTCGGTGCCTTGCCGCGCAATCCGGACATGGTGCTGCCGGAGCGACATCTGGGCCTGGTGCTGCCGGGAGAGGTGGATGGGTTCGACGTGTTCTTGTCCGCCGCAGCGAAGGCGGTTGGTGACTATGTCGACCTGAATGCCCTGACCCGGTTGGCCTCACCGTTACCGGAGGTTGGCGAACTTGCGGCACCGTTGCCGCCGCTGGGTCAGCACATCGCCATCGCCCGTGACACCGCCTTCGCCTTTCTTTACCCGCATCTGCTCGACGGTTGGCGGGCGCGGGGGTCGACACTGAGCTTCTTCTCTCCGCTCGCGGACGAGGCCCCGGAAGCAGCGGCAGATGCCATCTTCCTGCCCGGGGGGTACCCGGAACTGCATGGTGCCCAACTCTCGGCCGCAGGGAAGTTCAAGGCCAGCCTCGCATCGGCGCGGGACCGGGGTGCCCTGGTCTACGGCGAGTGCGGGGGCTTCATGGTGCTGGGTGAGGCAATCGTAGACAAGTCGGGCGCAGCCCACGCCATGGCCGGGTTGCTGCCGGTCACCACTCGCATCGATCGGCCGAAGCGGGTGCTGGGCTATCGTCGGCTGATCCAGTCCGGGGACCTGCCCTGGCCGGGGCATCTGATGGGGCACGAATTTCACTACTCCTCGGCCAAGCAGACCCGCCTGACGCCGTTGTTCGCCGCGACGGACGCCCGGGGTGAGCCCCTGCCGCCGATGGGGGCCGTGGTGGGGCGTGTCATGGGCTCTTACGCCCATGTCATCGATCGGGCATAAGCCGGCCATGGCCAAGGCACTGATGTTCATGGGCACTGGCTCGGACGTGGGCAAGTCGCTGCTGGTTGCGGGGTTGTGCCGCGCTCTGGGCAATCGCGGCCTGCGCGTCGCCCCCTTCAAGCCGCAGAACATGAGCAACAACGCCGCCGTCACCGCCGA
>JAEZFJ010000197.1 GCA_023437755.1 Pseudomonadota bacterium | reverse complement strand
GCACCGAAGTGCTGGAAGCCGAAGAGTATTTCTCGCCCGGCCAGAAGGGCTCCTCGGCGATGCCGCACAAGCGCAATCCGGTGCTGACCGAAAACCTCACCGGCCTCGCCCGTCTGGTGCGCGGCATGGTCACCCCTGCTCTCGAGAACGTCGCCCTCTGGCACGAGCGGGACATCTCGCACTCCTCCGTCGAGCGCATGATCGGTCCCGACGCCACGGTGACCCTCGACTTCGCCCTGGCGCGGCTGACCGGAGTCATCGACAAGCTGGTCGTCTATCCCGAGAACATGCGGAGGAACCTCGACCTGCTCGGTGGCCTGCACAATTCACAGCGTGTGCTGCTGGCACTGACGCAGGCCGGCTACAGCCGCGAGGACAGCTATGCCGCTGTGCAACGCAATGCCATGAAGGTGTGGGAACACCGCGGTGATCGCACCGGCCTGTTCGCACAGAACCTCAAGGACGATCCGGAAGTGACTCTGGGCGATGCGCAAATCGACGCCATGTTCGACGATGCGTACCACCTCAAGCACGTCGACACGATCTTCCGTCGGGTATTCGCGGAATGAAGATCGCCGAAGCCGACATCCTTGTCCTGCCGGGTCTGGGCAATTCCGGCCCCGGCCACTGGCAGCTGCGCTGGGCCGAGCGGATGAATACCGCCGCCATTGTCGAGCAGGCGGATTGGGACGAGCCGGACCTTGATGATTGGATCCTGACCATCGAGCAGGCGGTGCGATTGACCGAACGGCCGGTGGTCCTGGTTGCGCACTCGCTGGCGGTGCTGGCGGTGGCGCATGTGGCACCGCGGCTGGCGCACAGCAATGTCCGCGGGGCGTTCCTGGTATCCCTGCCGGATGTCGAGCAGAGCGACGCGGTGCCGGAAGAGGCGCTCGGATTCGGACCGATCCCGCGCGATCCCCTGCCCTTTCCCTCGATGCTGGTGGCATCGGCGAACGATCCGCTGTGCAGCATCGACCGTGCGGTGGAATTCGCCACCTGCTGGGGCTCGGATTTCCACCAGGCGGGTGATGCCGGGCACATCAACGTCGCCTCCGGCCACGGTCCGTGGCCGGAAGGGCTACTGATGTTCACCCGGCTGATGCAGCGGCTATGAACGACTACGAACTCGTGGGGGAGGCCCCCGGCGTCGAGGACTTTCTGAGGCTACGGCAGGTGGCGGGGCTCAGCCCCAAATCGCACCACGGCGCCCGGATCGGGCTGGCGAACACCTGGTTCGGCGTGACGGTACGCCTCGACGGCCGCGCCATCGGCATGGGCAGGATCATCGGGGATGGCGGCACCGCGTTCCAGATCGTCGACATCGCGGTGGAGCCGGAGCATCAGGGCAAGGGGCTCGGCAAGCGCATCATGGCCGCCCTGATGGATCATCTCCACGGCCATGCCCCCGACGGCGCCTATGTGAGCCTGATCGCGGATGGAGACGCCCGGCATCTCTACGCCCAGTATGGGTTCGAGCCGGTGATGCCTGCCTCGATCGGCATGGCAAAACACCTCCGCCACTAGGCGGCATGCTGGCCCAGGTGCGCAGTCGCCCCAGGCCAGGCAATGGGATCAGGCTTCGGCGGCAATCTGCTCGTTGGCGACGCCGACGAGAGTGGCCATCTTCTGGCGAATCACGTCGTCACCGACGGTGATGCCGCGGGCCTTGAGGTCGCCGGACACCTTGCGGAAGACGTCTTCGTCACCGGCTTCCTGGAAGTCGGCCGCAACCACTTCGGCGGCATAGACCTTGGCCTCTTCGGGCGACAGGCTCATGAGTTCGGCGGCCCAGATGCCGAGCAGCTTGTTGCGACGCGCCTCCGCCTTGAACTTCTTCTCGGCGTCGAAGGCGAACCTGGCTTCCTCGCCCCGCTTGCGATCGTCGAACCCGCTCATGCAGCTCTCCCAAATATGCTCAAGGCCGATACGGCCATGTCTCCGACATAGGCGGTTCACCGGCCCAAATCAACGCCACTCCGCCGGTTGCGACGAACTGCAACACGCATCGTCGGACAAGTCTGCCATCCCCAGCGATCATGCGAAAGAACTTGCATCCTTGGCCGGTTCTATCGCATGAAGCGGCCCAATCCACCCCTCCTCTCGACCGGTGTGGGATGCCATGAACCGCCGCCGCAAAATCTACGAAGGCAAGGCCAAGATTCTGTTCGAGGGTCCCGAACCCGGCACACTGGTCCAGTACTTCAAGGACGATGCGACCGCCGGCAACGGCGCCAAGCACGAAGTGATCGACGGCAAGGGCGTGCTGAACAACCGAATCTCGGAGTTCATCTTCTCCAAGCTGAACGATCTCGGCATTCCCACGCACTTCCTGCGCCGCATCAACATGCGCGAGCAGCTGATCAAGGAAGTGGAGATCATTCCGCTCGAGATCATCGTGCGCAACGTGGCCGCCGGTTCGCTGGCCAAGCGCCTCGGCCTCGAGCCCGGCACCCGCCTGCCCCGCTCGATCATTGAGTTCAGCTACAAGGACGATGCGCTCGGCGACCCGATGGTGTCCGAGGAGCACATCACTGCTTTCGGCTGGGCCACGCCCGCCGAGCTCGACGACATCATGAGCCTTGCGGTCCGCATCAACGACTTCCTGACCGGCCTGTTCATGGGCGTCGGCATCCAGCTGGTGGACTTCAAGATCGAGGTCGGGCGGCTGTACGAGGGCGACATGATGCGCATCGTGCTCGCCGACGAGATCAGCCCGGACAACTGCCGGCTGTGGGACATCAAGACCCGCAACAAGATGGACAAGGACCGCTTCCGCGAGGATCTCGGCGGACTCGTGGAAAAC
>JAEZFJ010000177.1 GCA_023437755.1 Pseudomonadota bacterium | reverse complement strand
GGGGAGGGACGAGCCGGTGGGCGGGGAGACGTTGGGGCAGGCTCGCTACAGGCACTCCCTTTCAGGGGGAGGCCGGGTGGGCGGTGTCCTCGCCCCATTCGCGCATTTCCTCGTGGGTGAGCCAGATGATGTCACCGGTGTCCTCGTCAACGAGGCCGTGGGCGCGCTCGAACGCCTTGAGCGCGAGTTGGGCGTCGCGGAGGGTGTCGCGGACGACGTTGGCCGGCAGGCTCGGGCCCGCGGGCAGGCGCTTCATGCCGCGGGTGCCGGGTTCGCGTGACACGAGGCGGCCGGTATCGGCCATGATGCGGCGGGCCAGCACCAGGAGCATGCCGTCGGCAGTTGGGGGCTCGCCGCGCAGGACGATGAGGTCGCCGCAGAGATCATCGAGTTCCTTGGTGATGCGGGCGTGCTCGGCGGCCTGGCGGCGGGAAATGGGGGTGGGGGTATCGCGCATGAAGAAATCCTCCGGGTTGCGGTTGCGGAGAAGTATGCGGCGGCGCTCAGAGGCGGGGATAAACGGGACAAGTCGGGGGAGATTGCAGATGCAACACTCGCTGCTCCTAGTCGTTGAGGTTGGTCATACGCATCCAGGAGGCCCCCCCATGACCCAGTCGCACATCGCAGGCACACGTCGGATTTCGTCTGCGAACATCCGCTTTTTCGCCCCGCTGGCGACCGCGCTGATGCTGAGCGCGACGCCGGCGCTGGCGCAGGTCACGCCGGTGGAAATTCCGCAGGGCGACAGCGCGCTGTTCGGCTCGCGGGTGCTGACGACGGGCCTGTCCAACCCGTGGGCAATGCGCTGGGGACCGGACAACATGATCTGGGTGACCGAGCGCACCAGCGGCGAAGTCACGCGCGTCGATCCGACCACGGGCGCGCAGCAACTGCTGCTGACCATCGAGGACGTCTATACCGGCCCGCAGCATGAGGGGCTGCTCGGCCTGGCGCTGCACCCCGAACTGCTCCAGGGCACCGGCAACGACTTCGTCTACCTCTCCTACACGGTCAACAACGGCACCGCGGAGGAGCCGGACCCCTCGGCGCAGATCGTGCGCTACCGCTGGGCCGACACGGTCCAGCAACTGGTGGAGCCCGAGGTCGTGCTGGGCGGGCTGCCGGCCTGGAACGACCACAATGCCGGCCGCGTGGTGATCGGGCCCGACATGAAGCTTTACTATTCGATCGGCGAGCAGGGCGCCAATTTCGGCCGCAACCTGCGCCGGCCGAACCTGGCGCTGGCGCTGCCAACCGAGGAAGAGGTGGAGGCCGGGAACTGGCGCACCTATTCGGGCAAGATCCTGCGCATGGAGCTCGACGGCTCGATCCCCGAGGACAACCCCGAGATCGAGGGCGTGCGCAGCCACATCCTGAGCTATGGCCACCGCAACCCGCAGGGCCTTGCCTTCGGGCCCGACGGCACGCTCTATGAAGCCGAGCACGGCCCGGCTTCGGACGACGAGCTCAACATCATCCAGCCCGGCGGCAACTACGGCTGGCCGCGCGTTGCCGGCTTCAAGGACGACCTGGCCTATCTCTACATCAACTGGAGCGAGGCGCCGGAAGGGGTGGACACCAACACCGATCCGCTGCCCGACACCGTGCCCACCTTCCCCGAGACCGAGTTCGAGGCGGACATGGTGGACCCGCTCGCCACCTATTTCACCGTCGAGGACGATTACCCGATCGGGGAAATCTGCGGCTATATCTGCGACCCGACGGTCGCACCGTCCTCGCTGCTCTACTATGAGGCGGGCGAGACCGGCATTTCCGAATGGGACAATGCGCTGCTGATCCCGACGCTGAAGCACGGCGTGCTTTATGTGCAGCACCTCAGCGAAGACGGGACCGAAGCAGACGGGCTGCCGGAAGCCTGGCTCTCCACCCAGAACCGGTATCGCGACGTGATCGTCTCGCCCGAGGGCACCAGCGTGTTCATCGCCACCGACGCCTTCGGCTCGGCAGCGCAGAAATTCGGCCCCGAGGCGCAGAACACCAGCGTGCTGCACAATCCCGGCGCCATCCTGATGTTTGGGTATGGCGAGGAAGGCAGCTCGCTGGGTGTTGCCGGCGGCGGCAGCACCGGGGGCGCGGCAGCTACCGATAGCGGGGAGGCGGTGCAGGAGTGGGAAGACCCCAACACCGGCAAGCCGGCCGCCGAGGGCGGTGACGAGGCGATGGTGGTGACCGAGGACTCCGACGTTGCCGAAGTGGCCGCTCGCGGCCTGCCGAAATACGCCGCCAACTGCGCCGCCTGCCACGGTCCCGACGGCCGCGGCAATGCCGGCGCGGCGCTGGCGGGGAACGCCAGGCTCGAGGACCCGACCTTTGTCGCCCGCACGGTGGTGCATGGTTTCGGCTACATGCCGGCGTTCGGCGACCGGCTGAGCGACCAGGATATCGCGGAGATCGGCACCTATATCCGCAATGCCTGGGGGAATGAGTTCGGCGTGCTCACCAACGCGCAGGTGGAGGCGGTGCGGTAGCACCAACTTACCGCTTGAGCCCTGCAGAGCAGGGATCATCTTGAGGTTCCGCATGTGACAACAACGGCGCGACAGCGCTACGAGGTCAAGTCAGGTTGACGTGACAGAGGACAAGTCCAGACCCGACTTGCGCTCGGAATATGCCGCTCTACTATTGCCAAGTAGGTAGCGACATGGGAGTGGCGGTTGCGAGAAGATGTGGAGCTACACTGGCAGCAGAATTTTCCTACCTACACGCTCGGCAATCATGAGATCGGAGTAGCCGAGTATCAATCTGCTGCTGAGCGTGCGCACAGCGACGACAACGCAATATCTATTGCCAACGGCCTTCTTCTGGCGGCGCTGGCACCGGCTATACCGGTTGCCTCGCCATTTTTACAAAAATTCCTGACGGCGTCCCCGCTCTTGCAGGAGCGGGTGATCAATTTAGTTATCTTCGTTGTCGCTCTCGCTTTCGCCACTGCTGTAGTTAGCTCATACTTCTGCCACCTTCGCCGATCGTACGTATTCTCCGTACGCAAAGTGATAGTGTTGCGGCGAATGATGGGGCAGTCGTACGGCCCTACTACGTTGATCCTTCCGAATTGGCGGTTGGAAGGCGCCGATAATCCATTCGCGGTCAAAATGTTCCCCGGATGGAAACTGCAGAACAGTTACCCCTATTACGCTATAGCAGCTTTAGCTGCATCTGTGGCTACCTGGACACCCGCAAAAACTGGGTCACTGTGAGCACTGCGGCATGATGCCGGTGTGAGGTCCAGCGCTTTCGGCAAGATTGGCCCTTCTGCTGGGGCCGGTTACGCCAGGATCAGGCGCTTTCCGCACGTACGGACGGACTCATGGCGTGGCGAGACGCTTTTCGTGAAAGACCAGACGGTCGAAGTTGTAGGCCAGGTTCGCCAGCGTCAGTTTTGCCTCGGCGCGGGCGATGCCGATGGTGCGGATGAACAGTCCGAAGCGGTTCTTCTGATGGGCGAAGACATGTTCAATCCTGGCGCGCACCGCCGACTTGGCGGCGTTGGCACGAGCCGTCGCTACCGGCATCGGCTTGCCCTTGGGCTTGCGCCGATGGATGCGGCTGGTGAGCATGTGATCGGCGAGCCAGGCTTCGTTGCTCTGTGAGCGGTAGGCGCTGTCGGCCCAAACCTCGCTGCCGGTGTTCTGCCGATCGATGACCTGGCGCAGCATGCGTCCATCGGGATGGGATGCCGAGGTGACGGCAGCAGCGCGGATGAAGCCGTAGCGCCGATCGATGCTGATGTGGCTCTTGTAGCCGAACACCGGCAGCGCGATCATCGGCAGCGGCGTGCCGTCCGATCGGTAGCGCACCTTGCCGCCCACCTTGAGCGTCCAGCGCGCATCGGTATCCTTCTGTGCCGCCTTGGCCGGCTCGTCCGGCCAGATCTCCTGCGCCGTCTTGCCGTCCTTGATCGCCTGCTGCTCGCCATCGGTGTTGCGCTGCCGGGGCGCCGGCACCAGCGAGGCATCCACGATCTGCCCCGACATCGGGATGTACCCCTTCTTGTGCAGTTGCCAGTCGAAGGCCTTCATTACCCGCTTGAGCGTACCGGTCTCTGTCATGCGGTTGCGGAAATGGCGGATGGTGTTCTCATCGGGGGTACGATCACCAAGCGAGAACCCCAGGAACCGCATCCAGCTCAGCCGATCACGGATCATGAACTCCATGCGGGCGTCGGACAGGTTGTGCTGGGCCTGCAGGATCAGGATCTTGAACATGGCCACCGGATCGAATGGCGGCCGACCACCCTTGCTGCCATCGCCATAGCCCAGCCCCTCGACGAGCCAGCCGCGGAAGTACTCGACGTCCACCGTCCGCTCCAACACCTCGAGTGGATCACCGTGCTGGCTCAGCGCCTCAAGGTGATCGTTCAGGCTGAACAGCGACTGCGGGTCCATGACGTTGCTCCATGATCAAGCATCATCAGTGAATCACGACAAGGCGCGAGGGTTTTTGCGGGTGTCCAGCTCCTGATCATTGAAGTATTCATCAGACCGACTGTCGTACTCCCCATTGTCGTACCAAGCTTCGAGATCGGCAGGGAAGAATGTCATCTGTTTAGTGGCGGCCGCCCACTGTAGGACGCCCGCGGCGTACCGCGGCGTAGTAGGTGACGCGAGCTTCCGGATCGACTAAGACGCTGGTACTTAGGTCATCATCCTGTGTCGCCATCGCCTACTACTCCGCGAAGATGGCTGCGGTTGACTGGAGAACACCACCACCAAACCATCATCTCCACACCACTGGACGACGCCCTATGATCTTTCCTGACGCCCGTTGAATCTTCAGGGGAATTTTCGTACGTTTCCCTTCGGGTTTTCCCGATCGACCGTTCGGTATTTCCCGGTCGATGAGGCGCGGTTTGGCAGTCCTTGGCTGCGAGCCAAGAAAAAGCCCCTGCCGATGGCAGAGGCCCAGGGTGTTCTCGTTGTGGTGGTGCGGAACAATACCTCATCGCGGCGGGGGAAAGATCCTGTCGACATCCGACCGGGGCACCACATTCCCACAACAGTCACAACGATCAGCTACTCCGGAACGCGACGAGGCTCGAAAGGTATGGCCGTTCCTCACTCCGTACGACCTCAGCACTTTGAGGACGCCAACGCAGCTCGCGTCAATGGTGAAGGACCGGAAAGGCATCTCGCAAGATGATGCGGTAGTCGAAGTCGACCGCTGGATGACAGGCTACAATGCCCGAACCCAGACCGGATCGCTGGCCCGGTGGGAAAACGAGGGCGGCGGTGAGCCTACGTAGACTGTCGCGCTGCCGAGAAGGTCCGGTATCTCTTGAGGGATGAGATCATGCAAAGCGGCGAGCGAGTATTCTACACGAGCGAGAGCGGTGACCGTTGGCTTCTGCTTGCTGGCCAGGTGGATGTGTCCGTGTGCCACATACCGAACGCCGCCTCAGGCGGTGAGTCAACGACGTATGATATCGGGACTTTCCTGAGCCGTGAGAGG
>JAEZFJ010000108.1 GCA_023437755.1 Pseudomonadota bacterium | reverse complement strand
CATAGGTGAACAGGATCGCCGGGATCAACGCCCTGAGATCGACGAAACCGCGCCGCCAGTAGGTCAGCGCCGCCATGCCGGTGCCGACCACCGACTGCATCTTGTTGGTGGCGAGCGCCGCCACCGGCGGCAGCCCGGCCGAAAGCAGCGCCGGCAGCGCGATCATGCCGCCGCCCCCGGCAATGGCATCGACGAAGCCGGCCAGCATGCCGACACCGGCAAGGGCAAGAAGAACCAGGGGATCGAGCATGATGGGCTAGGCCGTAGGGTTGTCCGGTGGCAGGGGATCGGTGACGCGGCGCTCGTAGATCGGGATGTTGATCATGGAGGACATGAAGCCGCTCATCATCAGTTGGAAGCCGCACACCAGGGCGGTGGTGGCAACGATCAGCGGCCGCAGCGTGGTGGAGGGATTGAGATGCCCGAAGCCGCGATCGGCCCATTCGGCCACGCCCCAGACGAGCCCGGCGACGCCGACGCCCATCAGCACCAGTGCTGCCAGCAGCACCCGCTCGAGGGTCAGGGATTCGAGCAGGCGGTCATAGGTGCCGGAGGGGGGAATGAAGCCATAGCGGGAGGCGAAGCGCCGGCCGATAATGGCGAAGGCGATGGCCTGCACCCCCATGATCACAAAGAGGCCCGCCATCAAGAAAGTGTGGATGTCGAAGGTGACCGAGCCGTAGCGCACCGGCCCGGGCAGAAGAATGGCCCCGACCACCAGCCCCAGCCACAAGAGGGCAATACCCGGGTACAGGAACAGCCAGCGCGGCCAGAACAGCAGCAGGAAGCGCAGGTGCCGCCAGCCATCGCGGAAGGAGCGCAGATGCGGCGCCGGGGAGCGCCCATCGGGCGAGAGGGTGGTGGGCACTTCGCGCACGTCGAGCCGGGCCAGCGTCGCCTTCACCACCATCTCGGAGGCGTATTCCATCCCGGTGGTGCGCAGGTTGAGCCCCAGCACCGCGGCGCGCGAGAAGCCGCGCAGTCCGCAATGGAAATCGCCGATGCGGGTGCGGAAGAACAGCCGGCCGACCGAGCTCAGCACTGGATTGCCGAGATAGCGGTGGTGCCACGGCATGGCGCCCGGCGCGATGCCGCCGCGGAAGCGGTTGCCCATCACCAAGTCAGCGCCATCACGCAGGGCAGCGACGAATGCGTCGAGATTGCTGAAGTCGTAGCTGTCGTCGGCATCGCCCATGATGACACAGCGGCCGTGGGCGGCGGCGATGCCCCCGGCAATTGCGGCGCCATAGCCCCGTTCCCCTACGGCCACCACGCGGGCACCGGCGGCACGGGCGATGTCCTGCGAGCCATCGGTCGAGCCGTTGTCGGCGATCAGGATCTCGCCCCGGATGCCGGTACGGGCGAGGAAGCCCCGCGCCTTGCCGATGCAGGCGGCGAGAGTCTCGGCCTCGTCGAGGCAGGGCATCAGGATGGTGAGTTCGAGCTCAGGGGCCACCCACGCTCTCCCGCGACAGAATCGCTGATCTTGTGCCCCACGGGAGCGGCCGGTGCAATGCGCCGCTCAGGTCTCGAGGCGCGCCAACAGGGTTTCGAGCCGGGTCGTGTTCTCCGGAGCCCAGTTGGCCGTGCGCGAGACGACGAGACAGGCCTGGCTCTTCAGCATCACTCCGTCGTCCAGCACCCGCAGGCCGTTGGCCGTCAGGGTGGAGCCGGTGGAGGTGATATCGACGACAACATCGGCCACCCCCGCGGCCGGCGCCGCTTCGGTGGCGCCGAGGCTTTCGACGATCCGGTATTCGGCAATGCCGGCCCGCGCGAAGAACTGGCGGGTGATGGTGATGTACTTGGTGGCGACCCGCAGCCAGCGGCCGTGGCGCGAGCGGAAGTCGGAGGCGACATCGGCCAGGTCGTGCATGTGGGTGACGTCGATCCAGGCCTCTGGCACCGCCACCACCACGTCGGCATGGCCGAAGCCGAGTTCGGCCGCAAAGCGCACCGCATCCGGTCCGGCCTCGCTGGTCTCATGGACCAGGTCGCGGCCGGTGATACCGAGGTCGATGGTGCCGCGGATCAGTTCGCGGGCAATTTCGCTGGCAGGATAGAAACGCACGGTGACATCGGGCACGCCGGCAATACTGCCGAGATAGGAGCGGGCGCCGCCGGGACGTTCAATGGTGAGGCCGCGAGCGGCGAACCAGCCGCGCGCCTGTTCTTCCAGGCGTCCCTTGGAGGGCAAGGCAAGGGTGAGGGTCATTTCGGCCACTCCGCTTCGAGCCGGTCGACCCACAGGGCACAGCCGGCGGCGGCGATTGGCGCAGTGGCACCCAGCCGCTCCAGCAGACGGTCATACTGGCCGCCGGAGACCAGGATGGTGTCGCCCTGCCCGCGCATCTCGAAGACAATGCCGGTGTAGTAATCGAGGCGCGGGGAGAAGCTGGCGTCGAAGGAGATACGCGCTTCGCCGAGCCCGTCGAGATGGCGGCGGATGGCGCGAATGGGGGCACCGAGAAAAAGCCGGTGGCGCTCCCCAAGGGTCTCGATCTCGCGCAGCGCCGTCATGGCGTCGCCGCGAATGGCGAGGTATTGGCGCAGCAGTTTCAGTGTCGCGGCCGGAACCTGCGAAGCATCGAGCGCCTGCTGCTCAAGGAAGCGGTCGGCGATTTCCTGAGGGGTCCGCCCGTCGGAGAGGCTGAGACCCGCCGAGACCATGCGGGCGGTGACATCTTCGATCAGGTCGTCGCGCGAGGGCTGCTCGCGGCGCGGCGCACCCGGCGCCTGTTCGAGCCGGGTCAGCAGCCGGTCCATGGCTTCGGGGTGGCCGAAGCGGTGGCGGATGCGCGAGCGCCAGGCGTCGGGCATGTCGGCCTCCGCCAGCAGCGCCTCGAACAGGCCGACGCCGCCGAGCAGCACCTGCGGGACGATGCCGTAGATCGACAGCGCGGCGCGGGCGAAGGTGAACACCTGGTCGAGCGCGACCTCGCCGTCCGGCTGGGCCACGAGTTCGATGCCGGCCTGGTCGAACTCGGCCGGCTTGCCGGCGCGCTGGCGGAAGATCGGACCGAGATAGCTGAAGGCGGCCGGACGACGGTCGCCATTGGCGATGTAGTCGGTGGCGATCGGCAGGGTGAAATCGGGACGAAGGCAATATTCCTCGCCCGAGGCGTCGGTGGTCAGCAGCAGGCGGCGGCCGAACTCCTCGCCGGCGAGATCGAAATAGGGGCCGGCCGGCAGCAGGAGGGGCGGCGTGGCACGGCACCCGCCCTGGGCTTCCACCAGGGCCTCGAGTTGCGAGCGGCGCATGGCGGCGTTGGTCATGGAAACCCCGCCACACTCGATGTCATCCCCGCGAAAGCGGGGATCCATCCTGAGATCGAGTCACCGCCCACCATCTCAGGATGGGCCCCGGCTTGCGCCGGGGTGACACCGAGAGTGTGGAGAGGACGCCGGCTCATTCCGCCGCCAGCAGCTTCTGGATCGCCGAAACAATGTCGGCGCGCGCGACCTCGAACTGACCAGGACGCGCCGCTTTCCACTCGGCGTTGTCGGTGATCTCGGCGGCGGCCTGCTTGCCGGCGACGAGGTCCTTGATCTGCACGACGCTGCGGGCGCGCTCGTCGGAGCCTTCGATGATGACGGCCGGGGCGTTGCGCTTGTCGGCATAGGCGACCTGCTTGCCGAAATTCTTGGTCTGCCCGAGGAACATCTCGGCGCGGATACCGGCGTTGCGCAGTTCGGACACCATGGCCTGGTAGCCGGCAGTCTGGTCCTTGTCCATGACGAGCACCACCACCGGGCCCACCGGCTGGGTGGCGCCGAGATTGCCGGTGAGTTTCAGCGCATTGGCGAGGCGCGACACACCGATGGAGAAGCCGGTTGCCGGCACGGGCTCGCGACGGAAGCGGGAAACGAGGCCGTCATAGCGGCCGCCGCCGCCGACCGAGCCGAACACCACGTCCTGGCACTTCTCGTTCTGCACCTTGAAGGTGAGTTCGATCTCGAAGACGGGGCCGGTGTAGTATTCAAGGCCGCGGACGACAGAGGGATCGAGAATGACGCGACCGCCGAACCCCGCGGCGCTGACGAGTCCGAAAATCGAGGCCAATTCCTGCACGCCGGCAAGGCCGGTCTCGGACCCGCCGATCAGCCCGGCCAGGGTGTTGATGGTGGCGATGACATGCTCGTTGCTGCCGCGCTCCACGCCCTCGGCGGGAGCGCCGCTGTCGACATAGGCAAGGATCGGCTCGATCTGCGCTTCGGCAAGACCGGCACCCTTGGTGAAGTCGCCGGATTCATCCTTGCGCCCGGCGCCGAGCAGCAGGCGGACCCCTTCGGTGCCGAACTTGTCGAGCTTGTCGATGGCGCGCAGCACGGTCAGCTTCTGCTCGTCGGTCTCGACGCCGGCAGCGGCGAGCACGCCATCGAGCACCTTGCGGTTGTTGACGCGGACCACGTACTGGCCGGCAAGGCCGAGCGCGTCCATGACGTCGGCCATCATCATGCACATCTCGGCGTCGGCCTCGGGGCCGGGCGCGCCGACGGTGTCGGCATCGAACTGCATGAACTGGCGGAAGCGGCCGGGGCCGGGCTTCTCGTTGCGGAACACATAGCCCTGCC
>JAEZFJ010000037.1 GCA_023437755.1 Pseudomonadota bacterium | reverse complement strand
ATCTTGCGGTGATCGCGCTTTTCCGCCTCCTCCATCATGTGGAGGTACTCGTCAAGCTCCTTCTGCGACGGGAAGGCTGTGCCGTAGATGCGGCTCAGCACCGGGTTGTTGCTGTCGCCACGCCAATAGGCGCCCGCCACCTTGGTCAACTTGAAGGCCGTGCCGACGTCCTTGGTGGAGCGCATGTGCGGACCACGGCAAAGGTCGAACCACTGGCCCTGCTTGTAGATCTTGATCGACTGGTCCGCGGGGATCGCGTCGACGAGCTCGACCTTGAAGTCCTCGCCTTTCGACTTGAAGACCTGCTTTGCCTCGTCTCGCGTCCAGACCTCCTTGGTGAAGGCTGCACCGCGCTCGATGATTTCCGCCATCTTCTTCTCGATGGCGGGAAAGTCCTCTTCGGAAAACGGCGTGTCGCGCTTGAAGTCGTAATAGAAGCCGTTCTCGATCACCGGGCCGATGGTGACCTGCGTGCCGGGCCAGAGCTCCTGCACCGCTTCGGCGAGGACGTGCGCGGCGTCGTGCCGGATCAGTTCCAGCACGTCCTTGGACCCGCTGTCGCGCGTGACGAACTCGATCCTGCCGTCGCTTTCTAGCTTGTCGGACAGGTCGTTCAGCGCCCCGTTCCAGCGCATGGCCACCGTCTTCTTGGCAAGGCTCTTGCTGATGCCTTCCACGATCTCGGTGCCGGTAGTGCCGACCGCGTATTCGCGAGCAGCGCCATCGGGGAATGTCACCTTGATCGACATTGGAGGTCTCCAGAAATCATGTTGCATCCGCCGCGCGGGTGTTGCGCGGCAAGGGCGCCTGTCTAGCACGATTGAGCGGCATTTCCAGCCTTGTGCCCGCAGGCATGCAACGCGTTACTTCCAGTGCCCGTACCGCCACGGCACGTACCATCGCCCTGCCTCAGGCAGCGCCTCCGGCACCGGGTCATACCCATGCGTCCCGCCTGGACGGCAGCGGCTGAGGCGGGCAAGCCCCATCCAGCCCCCCGGCCAGAAGCCGAAACGCCAGATTGCCTCGCCGGTATACTCCGAGCAGGTCGGCGCATGCCGGCAGGTTCGCCCGACAAAGGCGGACAGGGTGTAGCGGTAGAGGGTGATGAGGGCGACGGCCGCGAACTTGAACGGCAGATCGATCCACCGCCAAAGCGTGTCGATGACGTTACGCATCAAGGGTCGGCCGCAAAATTCTGGGAAGACTCAAGTTTGTCCAGCGCCTCGACCACGGCATCGAACACCAGGAGCGCCGAAGGCTGACGCGCGGGATAGTCCCGCACCGGCTCAAGCCAGCGGAGTTCGGCCCAGCGGCCATCCGGTGCCGCGCCGCCGTCCTTGAGCATCGCGATCATCTGCGCCCGCAGTGCACGCAATTCGGCCGCCTCGGCGCCAACGATATTTTTCGCCACCACCGCGGCGCTCGCCTGCCCGATGGCGCAGGCCGAGACCGCCTGCCCATAGGCAGTCACCACCCCACGCTCGACCAGGAGATCGACTTCGATCAGGGAGCCACACACACGGCTGACCTTGCGCGCCGACGCGCCAGGCGTGGCAAGACGACCCGGCTGCGGCGCGTTGGCAGCCAGCTCGAGAAGCCGGTCGGAGTACAGGTTGCTCAATTCCACGAGCGCACGCGAAGGCCATTTCTTGTCGGTGAATATGTCGCCGCTTATATAGGGTGTCTCACGCATGCTGTCAGGATCAGGCCCGTTCTTGGGTCCAGCAGTGCCCGCCGCACCAAGCGGCACCATCGGCAAGGAGCCGATTCATGGATGCCAAGATAACCTCGCTGGGCACTGCCAAGCTCGCCCCGGAGCCCGCCCCGCGCCCGACCCGGGAAGAAGCCGAAGCAGCCGTGCGCACCCTGATCGCCTGGACGGGCGATGATCCACGTCGTGAAGGCGTGCTGGAGACACCCGCCCGCGTGACCAAGGCTTATGGCGAACTCTTTGCCGGCTACACGCAGGACCCCAAGGAGATTCTCTCCAAGACCTTCCGCGAGGTCGGCGGCTATGACGATATCGTGCTGGTGCGCGATATCCCGTTTTTTTCCCATTGCGAGCACCACATGGTGCCCTTCTTCGGCAAGGCGCATATCGCCTATCTGCCGCATGACGGCGTCGTCGGCTTGTCCAAGCTGGCACGGCTGATGGAGGCCTTCGCCCGACGCCTGCAGACCCAGGAAACGCTGACTGCACAGATCATCGACGCGCTCAACGAGAATCTCGGCCCGCGCGGCGCCGCCGTGCTGCTCGAGGCCGAGCACATGTGCATGACCATGCGTGGCGTGCGCGCCCACGGGGTCAAGACCGTGACCCACCGCTTCACCGGCGTCTTCGCCGAAGACCGGGTGGAGCAGGACCGCTTCTTCGCCATGGGCGGGCAGCGCTGACACCAGGTGCACGCGCGATCAAACGCGGCTCCACCGGCGGTGACATCCTGACGCCGTCTCAAGCGAGAACGTGCCATGTCGACGGTCGCCAAGCTCTTGTGGATCCTGGAAAGCCGCTTCCATGAACCGATAACGCTCGACGAACTGGTGACGGTCACCGGCAAGTCGCGCACCTACCTGTCCCGCATCTTCCCGATGGTGACCGGCTATTCCATCACCGCCTACCTCCGGGCGCGCCGTCTCACCGAGGCTGCGCGTCAACTGGCGGCCGGTGCTCCCGACATCCTGTCGGTGGCGCTCGATGCCGGCTACGGCTCGCACGAGGCATTCACCCGCGCCTTCCGCGATCAGTTCGGCATCACGCCCGAACTGCTCCGCCGCCGGCGCAGTCTCGATGACATCCTACTCGTGGAGCCCCTCAGAATGAACACCCAGGCCAACACCACCCTCACCCCGCCGCGCTTCGAGGACCGTCCGCCCATGCGCTTCGCCGGCATTGCGCAGCGGCACCAGATGAGCCACGCCGCCGGCATTCCGGCGCAATGGCAGAGCTTCCAGCCCTATGTCGGCAACCTCGACGGCGCAGTGGGCGGCGCTGCTTACGGCCTCGTCGGCGAGGCGGCGCCCGATTGCGATGACTTCGAATACGTGGTCGCCATGGAGGTAAAGCCCGGCGCCGAAGTCCCGTCCGCACTCGCCACCGTCGAGGTCCCTGCCCTGCGCTGGGCTCGCTTCACCCATTCCGGTGACGTGACCAGCCTCCGAAGCACCATCGGAGCCGCCGCTGACTGGCTCGCCGAGCACGGCCACGAAGCGAGCGAAGCGTCCTACAGCTTCGTCGAATACTACGGCCCCGCCTTCGATCCGCTGCGCGGCAGCGGCGATGTCGAAGTCTGGTTCGGCCTCAAGCGCTGAGCCGCTGGTCCCCGCCCCGGATGCGCGCTAGTAAAGCGCGCATCATGACCCTGACCTTCACCAAACCCGACACCCTGGACCACGCAGCACTGGAAGAAGGCACTGCCTTCGCTCCCCGTTTCGACGCCGCCGGGCTGATCACCGTCGTCACCAGGGAAGTTGGCACCAACGAGGTGCTGATGGTGGCACACATGAACGCCGAGGCACTGTCGCTGACGCTCGAGACCGGCATTGCGCACTACTGGTCGCGCTCGCGCAGCAAGCTGTGGAAGAAGGGCGAGACCTCGGGCGAACTGCAGCGGGTCATCGAACTCCGCACCGATTGCGACCAGGACGTGCTGTTGCTGACCGTGGAGCAGACCGGCCGCGGCGCTGCCTGCCACACCGGCCGCAAGACCTGCTTTTATCGCCGCGCAGTAGTGGCCGGCGGGACGGCGACGCTGGAGGATACCGGGCTGCCGCGCCTGTTCGATCCCGCCAGCGTCTACTAACGCCTGGGCCGCTCGAACAATCCGACCATCAGCAAGCCGGCGGCAAACCCGCCCAGATGCGCCTGCCACGCGACACTGAGCATCGAGCCGGTCAGCAGCGGCAACAGCGGCACGGCCGCGTTGAGCAACACCCAGATCAGGATGAAGAAGCGCGACCGCGGATCACGCCAGAGATCGATCGGCCGCGCCAGATGCCGCCCGAGCAGGACCCGCTCCCCGGTCTCAGGGTGGTTGGCGACCACCACCGGCTGGAAAATGAACCGCACCGCCGCCCCGGTCAGTCCCGCCACGCCGCCGGACGCGCCGATCAGGTAAGCCCCCGTCGTCAGCGTGGTTGCGGCGAACAGCGCCGCACCTGCCGCCGCCGAAACGAGGAAGACCGCCAGCATGGGCCCGGTGCCGTAGCGGCGGGCGACCGGAGTCGCGAAAATCGCGAACCACGCGGTGTTGACCAGCAGGTGCTCCCACCCGCCATGAAGGAAGGCGTGGGTGAACGGCGTCCAGATCAAGGGGATGGCAAGGCTCGCATCCTGCGGCGCCGCCAGGATGCGCAGCGGCTGGAAGGCGAACCAGAACAGGAATTCCACCTGCCCTTCGGGGTTAAGCACCAGGGTTGACGCAAGGTGAACGGCCACGAAGAGCGCAGCCACCGCCGTTACGGCGCCGGGGAGGAGAAACACGGGTTCGCGCCCGGAAACCGCCTGCTGCTGGGGACGCTGCCCGTTTTCATCCATCATCTTCTCCGATTCGCCATGGCAGCCCGGCACTGACGCCTGTTTTCCACATTGCCGCCTCCGCGTTAACCTTAACTCTTCTTTAAGAGCGATTTTGCCGCGCCTATTTGCGAGAGTTCAGCCGCGGTGGACGCGCTCTCGGGGAGAAAGCGCCGCCCTTCTTGGCGGGTCGATTACAGATGCAAAAGCACAGCACCAGAACGCTCTACAACTACTGGAACAGCCTGCGGGGTTCCCGCAGCGCCCCAGACCGCAAGGATATCGATCCGACTCGCATACGCGAGGCCCTGGCCAACACCTTCATTCTCGAGCTTGCCGAAGACGATCGCTTCTCGTTCCGCCTCGCCGGTTCGCACCTGTGCACCAGCTATTGCCGCGAACTAAAGGGACGCTCCTTTTCCGGTCTGTGGCACGAGCGCGACACGGACGCCATGGACACCCTGATCCGCGCGGTAACCGAAGATCATGCCGTGGCGCTGGTGACGTTCCAGGCCACCACCGCGGTGCAGACCAGGGTGAACTTCGAGTGCATCCTGCTGCCGCTGCGCCACAACGGCACGACGCACACGCGCATCCTCGGCGCCATGACAGCCGTCGACGATCCCTATTGGCTCGGCGTGCAGCCGATCACCGAGCAGCGCGTCACCGGCCTGCGGCTGATCTGGCCGGACGACCAGCTGCCGTCCGATGCTCCGCAGGAACTCGCCTCGCAAGTGGTGAACGACGTGGCCTTCTCCCACGCCGCCCCTGCCTCGGCCGGCATTCCCGCGGTGGTTTTCGGCCGTACCGCGCGCCGTTACGCGCACCTCGCTGTCATCGACGGCGGTCGTCGCTGAACTGCTGCAGTTTTACCGGTTTGTGGCGGTGGAGCGTTGCTTGGATTCCACCAAGCGTTAACCAACACCCACTAGTCTGGCGGGGATAACCCTCACCAGACGGTCCGGCGAATGCTCAGTGACGACCTACCATCAAAGCCACTAGCAGCGCTGACCCCCCGCTTCGAAGCCGATCGGTTCCAGCGGGTGAAGGTGTCGCTGCTCGGCCGCTACATGCTGTCGGACCGGCGGGAATTCCCCTGCCAGGTGCTGGAAATGTCTCCCGGTGATGCCATCGTGGTGGCTCCGGTACCGGGCGTCGTCGGCGAGCGCGTCATCGGCTATATCGACCATCTCGGTCGCATCGAAGGCTATGTGAACGCACAAACCGAGGGCGGCTTCTCGATGAGCATCGACGCCAGCCCGCG
>JAEZFJ010000015.1 GCA_023437755.1 Pseudomonadota bacterium | reverse complement strand
ACGGTGGACGCGCTGATCCACGACAAAGTGGGCAGCGCCGACTGGGCCAGCCATTTCGGTGGCTCGCCGAGCCCGCTGGTCAACTTCTCGTCCTGGGCGCTGAACCTGACGGCGGAAGTGCTGGGGGAGCCGGAAGTCGGGCCAAAGAATGCGCTGCATCGCGCGGTGGCGCGGCTGGGCGAGCCGGTGATCCGTACGGCCGTTGGACATGCCATGCGGCTGATGGGCAGCCAGTTCGTGTTCGGGCGCACAATCGATGAGGCGATCGCCCATGCGCGTAAACCGGAAGCGCTCGGTTACCGGTATTCCTACGACATGCTGGGTGAGGCGGCGCGGACGGCAGACGACGCACAGCGCTATTTCGAGGCGTATCTCCACGCCATCGAGGCGCTGACGCCGCACTGCATCCATGGCGCAGTGCGTGACAATCCCGGTATTTCGGTGAAGCTCAGTGCGCTGCATCCACGCTACGAGGTAGCACAGCGGGAGCGCGTCATGGTCGAACTGGTGGAGGCGACGCGCAAGCTGGCGCTGGCGGCGGCCAAGGCGAACATGGGCTTCAACATCGACGCCGAGGAGGCGGATCGGCTCGACCTCTCCCTCGACGTGACCGAGGCCGTGCTGGAGACGCCGGAACTCGCCGGCTGGAACGGCTTCGGTGTGGTGGTGCAGGCTTATGGCAAGCGGGTGCTGCCGCTGATCGACTGGCTGGAGGCAACGGCGGCACGGCTCGGTCGCAAGATCATGGTGCGACTGGTCAAGGGCGCCTACTGGGACGCCGAGATCAAGCGGGCCCAGGTGCTGGGGCTGCCGGGCTATCCGGTCTACACCCGCAAGGCTGCGACGGACGTCAGCTATATCGCGGCAGCGCGGAAGCTGTTCGGAGCGGAACACATCTACCCGCAGTTTGCGACGCACAATGCCCATACGGCTGCAGCTGTGCTGCACCTGGGCAATGCAGCCGGGCGGAGTCGCGACAGCTACGAGTTCCAGCGGCTGCACGGCATGGGCGAGCAGTTGCACGAGGTGCTGCGCAAGCAGCACGCGACCACGACGCGGATCTATGCGCCGGTCGGTGCGCACAAGGACCTGCTGGCCTATCTGGTGCGGCGACTGCTGGAGAACGGCGCCAACGGCTCGTTCGTGTACCAGATCGCCGATGACGACATTCCGGCGGAGACGGTGGCCGAAGACCCGGTCGGCAAGCTGCTGGCGCTGGGCGACGGCATTCCCAATGCCGCCATTTCCCAGCCGCGGGACATCTTCGGCGGGCGCCGCAATTCGCGCGGCCTGGACCTGACCGACCCGGTGTCGTTCGGTGAGGCCGATGATGCGCGCGAGCGGTTCCGGACATATCGGTGGCGAGCGGAGCCGCTGGGGGCGATGAGCGCTGCCGGTGGCGCGGAACTGGCGGTGGTCAACCCCGCTGATGAAACCGATCAGGTCGGTCTGGTGGTGGAAGCCAGCGAAGCGCAGGTGCACGAGGCGTTCGCCGCCGCCGGGGCGAGCTACTGGTCCTCCCGGCCGGTCGGTGACCGGGCCGAGCTGTTGCGGCGGGTGGCGGACCTCTGTGAGGCCAACGCCATCGAGTTCTACGCGCTGCTGGCGCGAGAGGCGGGGAAGACCTGGGCCGACGCCGTCGCGGAAGTGCGCGAGGCGGTAGACTTCCTGCGCTACTATGCGGAGGAGGCAGGGAAACTGGCGGCGCCGCCAGGCGGCCCGTTTGTGTGCATCTCACCCTGGAACTTTCCGCTGGCGATCTTCACCGGACAGGTGGGGGCAGCGCTGGTGGCGGGCAATCCGGTGCTGGCCAAGCCCGCCCCGCAGACGCCGCTGATCGCCGATCGAGCGGTGCAGCTGATGCACGAAGCGGGCGTGCCGAAGGACGCGGTGCAGTTGCTGCCCGGGGGACCGCAGGTCGGCACACTGCTGACGTCGCATCCGGCGCTCGCCGGGGTGGCGTTCACTGGCTCTCTGCCGACAGCGCGAGCGATCGAGCGGGCATTGGCTGAGCATGCGTCGCCGCACGCACCGCTGATTGCCGAGACCGGTGGGCTCAATGCCATGATCGTCGACACCACGGCACTGACCGAGCAGGCGGTGCGGGACGTCGTCGCTTCCGCCTTCCAGTCGGCGGGGCAGCGGTGTTCGGCGTTGCGCATCCTTTATGTGCAGGAGGAAGCGGCAGAACGGACCATCCGGATGCTGAAAGGCGCGATGGACGAGCTGCGCCTCGGCAGTCCCTGGGAACTGGCGACCGATGTCGGGCCGATCATCGACCAGCCCGCGCGCGACAAGATCAGCGCCTATGTCGCGGCGCGTGAGACGCAGGTGGTCCATCGGCTGGCGGCGCCGGAGGGCGGCACCTTCTTTGGCCCCACGGTGATCCAGGTGGGCGGAATTTCCGATATTCCCGAGGAGATCTTCGGCCCCGTGCTGCATATCGCGACCTTCCGCGCCGACCAGCTCGGGCAGGTGATCGAGGCGATCAACGCTTCGGGTTACGGGCTGACCTTCGGCATGCACACCCGCATCTCGTCGCGGGTGAAGCGGCTGGCAACTCAGGTCCATGCCGGCAATATCTACGTCAACCGCAATCAGATCGGCGCGGTGGTGGGCTCTCAGCCCTTTGGAGGCGAGGGGCTGTCCGGCACCGGACCCAAGGCGGGCGGGCCGCACTACCTGCCGCGGTTCACGCGAGGTGGCACCAAGCTCCAGGAGGGGGTGCTCGATCTGCCGGGCCCGACAGGCGAAAGCAACCGTCTCCATGCCATGCCCCGCGGCACGCTCCTGTGCCTCGGGCCGACCAAAGAGGATATGCTGGTGCAACGGCAGATGGCCGAGCGGGCAGGGTGTCGGTGGGACATCGCGGTGGACACCGGAAGGCTCGCGACGGCTGAGGGATTTGATGCGGTTGCGTGGTTCGGTGACGAGGCGGGTCTGAAGCTGATCCGGCGAATGTTGAGCCAGCGCGAGGGGGCGTTGCTGCCGCTCATCAACGCGCCGGAGGATATCGGCCGGCTGCAGCTCGAGCGGCATGTGTGCATCGACACGACGGCGGCCGGTGGCAACGCCTCGCTGATTGCGTCAGCGGCTTAGGAGAGCCCCCCACCCAGCCTCCCCCGCACGAGGAAGGTTGGGTGAGGGCCTGCGATGCGTCAGCCGCGGGCAGCGAGGATTGCCAGCTTGGCGGGGATCAGGAGCACGTCGCGGATGGTCTGCAAGCGCTCGGGCGTATAGTGGCCCGCAACGTCGAGCAGGTTCATGCAGCCGACCAGCTCGTCCTTCAGGATGATCGGCACGTTCACCACCGACTGGCACCCGAGGGAATCGATCAGCTCGTGGTCGAACAGCACCTTGGCGATGTCTTCGATGGTGTTGGCGACAAAGAACTCGCGCTTGCCATGGACGATGTCGAACCATGGGCCGTAGTTCAGCGGCTTGGTGGCCGAGGTGGGGTAGCTCACCGGGTCGCTGGTATAGGCGCGGCGGGACAGTTCGGCCTCCATGTCGACCAGCATGATGGTGAACAGCTTGGCTCCGACAGTGGCGCGGGCGAGGTCCTGCAGGGCGCGGAAGGCTTCTTCGGCCGTCTTCGCCTTGCTGATGGCAGCATCGAAGGCGGCGAGGGCTGGGGTGTGGTCAGTCATTGGTGGTCCTTGGGTGGAAGCGAGTGCGTCAGGCGCCTTCAGTGGCGGCGAGCAACTCGCGGGAATAGGGATCGTCCAGCTTGCCGGCCCGGAGTTGAGCCACGTCGGCGACCTCGACGATGCGGCCCTGACGCATGACGGCGAGGCGATCGCAGAGGAAACTCACCACCGGCAGGTTGTGGGTGACCAGAAGGTAGGTGAGCCCCTGCTCGCGGCGGAGGCGCTTGAGGAGGTTGAGGATCTCGGCCTGCACCGATACGTCGAGCGCCGAGGTGGGCTCGTCGAGCAGCAGCACCTTGGGCTCGAGCATCAGCGCGCGGGCGATGGCGACGCGCTGGCGCTGGCCGCCGGAAAGCTGATGCGGGAAGCGGAAGCGGAAGCGCTGATCGAGGCCGACGGCCTTCAGCATGGCCTCGACGCGCTCGCCTCGGTTGCCGATGCCGTGGATGGCGAGCGGCTCTGACAGCGCTGCGTCAATGGTCTTACGAGGGTGCAGGGAGCCGTAGGGATCCTGGAACACCATCTGCACCTGGCGCGACACGGCGCGGTCGACCCGGCGGCTTCGGGGCTCCCCCATCACCGAGATAGCGCCGGTCCAGTCCGGGGCAAGGCCAGCGATGGCGCGCAGGATGGTAGACTTGCCGGAGCCGGACTCGCCCACCAACGCGAAGCTCTCGCCTTCGCCGATGGTGAGGTCGACACCGAAAACCACCTTGGTGTCGCCGTATGAGATGTCGAGATCGGAAAGAGCGATGGCGGTCATGTGCCGGCCCACTGGGTGCGATCCAGCACGGGCAGTTCGTCCCGCGCCTCGTCGATGGTTGGCATGGCGGCAAGCAGGCCGCGCGTATAGGGGTGCTGCGCCTTGTCCAGGGCGCCGGCGGCGCATTCCTCAACCACGTGGCCGGCGTTCATCACCAGGATGCGGTCGCAGTAGCGGCTGACAAGGTTGAGGTCGTGGCTGATCAGGATCAGCCCCATGCCCTTGCGGGTGACGAGGTCGTCGATGATGTCGAGGCCCTGCGCCTGCACGGAGACGTCCAGCGCCGAGGTCGGCTCGTCGGCGATCAGCAGCTCGGGCTCCGGGATCAGCATCATCGAGATCATGATGCGCTGGCCCATGCCGCCCGAAACCTCGTGCGGATAGAGACCGGCGACGCGTTCGGGATCGTTGATGCGCACAGCCTCGAGCATCTCGAGGACGCGGGCGTGGACGTCGCCGCGCGGTAGCTTCTGGTGCGCCACCAAGGCCTCGGCAATCTGCGCGCCGACAGTCATCACCGGGTTGAGCGAGAATTTAGGGTCCTGCATCACCATCGAGATGCGG
>JAEZFJ010000487.1 GCA_023437755.1 Pseudomonadota bacterium | reverse complement strand
GAACTCCAGGCCTTCCTCGACGAAGCCTTCGCACAATAAGGGACAAGCCAATGTCGACTGAAATCCGGGTGCCGACGCTGGGCGAAAGCGTCACCGAAGCCACCATCGGCCAGTGGTTCAAGAAGGTGGGCGATACCGTCGCCGCCGACGAACCGATCGTGGAGCTGGAAACCGACAAGGTGACCATCGAGGTGCCCGCGCCGGCTGCCGGCGTGCTGGAAGCGATCGCTGCCGAAGCCGGTTCAACCGTGGACGTCGGTGCCCTGCTCGGCGCCATCGGTGGTGAGGGTGCCGGCGCGGCTCCGGCTGGCGAAACCAAGCCGCAGGCTCCGGCCAACAACGCTGCCGGTCCAGAGCCGGTCCAGGAGAACCCGGCGCCGCAGCCGGTGACCGCCACCGACCGCGCCCCTGCCCCCTCGGCCCAGAAGCTCATCAACGAGAAGGGCCTCGATGCTGCGAACATTCCCGGCTCGGGCAAGCAGGGTCAGGTTCTGAAGGAAGACGTGCTGGCCTCGCTCAAGGGCATTGCCGCTGCACCCGCCAACCAGGCTGCCGCCGCGCCGCAGGATGCTGCTCCCAAGGTCTACCAGCCGGCTGCGGCTTCCGCCCCGGCCGCCAAGGCGCCCGAGGTCAAGGCACCGTCGGCCCCGGCGCCACGTGCTCCGGTTGCTGCCGATGACGCCGGCCGCGAGGAGCGCGTCAAGATGACCCGCCTGCGCCAGACCATCGCCCGCCGCCTCAAGGACGCGCAGAACACCGCCGCCATGCTGACCACCTTCAACGAGGTGGACATGCAGCCGGTGATGGACATGCGCAACTCCTACAAGGAGCTCTTCGAGAAGAAGCACGGCGTCAAGCTCGGCTTCATGGGCTTCTTCACCAAGGCCGTCGTCCACGCCCTCAAGGAGATCCCGGCCGTCAACGCCGAGATCGATGGCGACGACATCATCTACAAGAACTATGCCCACATCGGCGTCGCCGTCGGCACCGACAAGGGCCTCGTGGTTCCCGTCGTCCGCAATGCCGACCAGATGACCATTGCCGAGATCGAAAAGGAAATCGGCAACCTCGGCAAGAAGGCGCGCGACGGTGCCCTCTCCATGGCCGACATGCAGGGCGGCACCTTCACCATCTCCAATGGTGGCGTCTACGGCTCGCTGATGTCGACCCCGATCCTCAACGCGCCGCAGTCCGGCATCCTTGGCATGCACAAGATCCAGGAGCGCCCGGTCGTGGTCGGCGGCCAGGTCGTTGTCCGCCCGATGATGTATCTCGCGCTCTCCTATGCCCACCGGATCGTCGACGGCAAGGAAGCCGTGACCTTCCTGGTCCGCCTCAAGGAGTCGCTGGAAGCGCCCGAGCGCCTCATCCTCGATCTCTGATCCCGACGCCCATTGCTTCCCTCCCCCACGCGGGGAGGGAACCCAGGCGGCTTCTGCAGGTTTCCACCGCACGCCGCCTCCGCGGCAACGTTCTACAACCAGAACCACTGCCGTCGCTCTCCTGAGCGTGAACGAACCGCTCACAATCCTTTAACGCAATCCCTGCAGATGCAGAGGGTCGTGTCCAAACCTCCGACGAGAGAAATGACGCCTTTGCGCCCCCTGCTCCTCGCCGCTACGCTCCTCGCCACCCTCGCCCCCGCAACGGCCCAGGAGGCCGCTGCACCCGACGCCGCCTTTGTCGGCGAACTCATGGCCTTCCACGGCTCGCGGGCGATCGTCGACGTGATGACCACCCATTGCTACGAAACCACCGGCCTCGATAGCGCCTACCAGACCACCTACGACAACTGGTACCTGCGCAATATCGGCTTTCTCGACCTCGCCGACCGCGTCGCCCGCCAGCTCGGCGGCGGCACCGAGGAAGAGATCACGGCAGCCGAAACTTATGGCGGCACTCAGATCATGAGCGCCTACAACCAGGCCGAGAGCAAGACCAGCTTCTGCACCGCCTTCCGCGAGCGGGTCGACAACGGCGAGCTCGACATAGACAAGCAGCTTCCCGACGCCCTCCGCCGCGCCCAGCAGATCGCCGCGCAATAGCGGCGGACAGCCAGCGGCTGTGCGTGAGGATTGATTGCCCCAGGCGTCCGGCTGGTGTAACTCGTGACCGATGCGGTTGACGGGGCGCACCGGCGCCCGCTCCAGTGTTGCCGCACACCGTAAACCGTTCGCACCACACCGGGACTCTTCACCATGGCAGACAGTTTCGACCTTACCGTCATCGGCTCGGGGCCCGGCGGGTATGTATGCGCCATCCGCGCCGCACAGCTAGGCTTGAAGGTGGCGGTGGTCGAAAAGTGGCCCACCCTGGGCGGCACCTGCCTCAACATCGGCTGCATCCCGTCCAAGGCCCTGCTGCACGCCTCCGAACTGCTCGAGGAAGCCACCCACGGCTTCCAGCAGCTCGGCATCGACGTGCCGCGCCCGCAGCTCAACCTCGGGCAGATGATGATCCACAAGGCCGACACCGTTGCGGCCAATGTCGGCGGCGTCGACTACCTGTTCAAGAAGAACAAGATCACCGTCTTCCGCGGCATCGGCTCCATCCCCGCCCCTGGCAAGGTGCTGGTGACGCCCCAGTCCGGGCCGCAGCAGGAAATCACCTCCAAGAACGTGGTCATCGCCACCGGCTCGGTTTCCGCGTCCCTGCCCGGCATCGAGATCGACGAGAAGCAGGTGGTGACCTCCACCGGCGCGCTCAGCCTCGAGCAGGTGCCGTCGAAGCTCCTCGTCATCGGCGCCGGCGTCATCGGGCTTGAGCTCGGCTCGGTCTGGCAGCGCCTCGGAGCCCAGGTGACGGTGGTCGAATACCTCGACCGCATCCTGCCCGGCATGGACAGCGAGGTCGCCCGCCAGTTCCAGCGCATGCTGCAGAAGCAGGGCATGGAATTCCGCCTGTCGAGCAAGGTCGCCGGCATCGACCGCGACGAGAACGGCTCCCTCAATGTCCGCATCGAGCCTGCCAAGGGCGGCGAGGCCGAGGTGCTCGGCGCCGACGTGGCGCTGGTCGCGATCGGCCGCAAACCCTACACCGACGGCCTCGGCCTCGACCTTGTGGGCGTCGGCCTCGACGAGCGCGGCCGCGTGAGGGTCGACGCGCACTACAAGAGCTCGGTGG